>NZ_JASCPT010000087.1:0-23035 GCF_029959775.1 Pseudomonas sp. PS01270
GAAAGCGGTCTGACATCAGCCTATGTGTCGCCTGGGACGACGCTTTCGCGAGCAGGCTCGCTCCCACAGGGGATTTGTGGTGGGGCTTAAATGTCGAGCACTTCCATCTCGCGCAGCACTTCACCCACTGCTGCTACGGCCTGGCGCATTTCGTCCGGGGTGACGTGGCCGATGCAGCCGACGCGGAAAGTTTCGACCTGGGTCAGTTTGCCGGGGTAGAGGATGTAACCCTTGGCCTTGACCCGCTCATAGAACTCCTTGAACTGGTAACGCGGATCCTGCGGCGCATGGAAAGTCGCGATGATCGGCGCCTGAATTGCCGCCGGCAGGAAGCTGCGCAAGCCGAGCTTGTTCATCTCTTCCATCAGCGCCTGACAGTTGGCCGCATAACGCGCATGCCGCGCCGGCAGGCCGCCTTCTTCGCTGTATTGCAGTAGCGCTTCGTGCAGCGCCGCGACCACATGGGTGGGCGGGGTGAAGCGCCATTGCCCGGTTTTCATCATGTAGGCGTGCTGGTCGTACAGGTCCATCGCCAGCGAGTGCGAGTTACCGGCAGATGCGGCCAGTGATTCCTTGCGGGCGAAGACAAAACCCATCCCCGGTACACCTTCCAGGCATTTGCCGGAGGCGGCGATCAGCGCGTCGAACGGTACTTTTTGCGCATCCACGGGCAATGCGCCGAAGGAGCTCATGGCGTCGATGATCAGGCGTTTGCCGTGTTGCGCGACGACCTCGGCGATCTCGGCCAGCGGATTGAGAATGCCGGTGCTGGTTTCGCAGTGGATCAGCGCCACGTGGGTGATGTCAGCGTCGGCGCGCAGCAAGCGGTCGACGTCAGCGGCGGTGGTCGGTTCGTCTTCGGCGGTTTCGAAGGTGCTGAACGAGCGGCCGAGCACTTCGCATATCTTCGCCAGGCGCTTGCCATACGCGCCATTGATCAACACGAGGATTTTGCCGTCGCGCGGCACCAGCGTACCGATCGCCGCTTCGACGGCGAAGGTGCCGCTGCCCTGTAACGGCACGCAATGGTGGCTGGCGGCGCCGTTGAGGATGGCCAGCAATTGCTCGCACAGGCTGGCGGTCAGCTGGTTGAAGCGGTCATCCCACGAACCCCAGTCGACCATCATGGCCTGACGGGTGCGGGCCGAAGTGGTCAACGGGCCGGGAGTGAGCAGAATCGGTGCGGCGGTACTCATTCGTGTGTCCTCGCGAAAACGCTGTGGGATGAAGCTACGGGGCCTACGTTGCAATTCGCCGCTGCATCAATCAAATTGTTTGTTGTTATGCCAGCCATCAGTAAGGGTTATCCATGAATCTGTTTCAGCTGCGCGCCTTCGATGCCGTGGCCCGCGAAGGCAGCTTCACCCGCGCGGCTGCGCGGTTGTTCATCAGCCAGCCGGCAGTCACCGGACACATCAAGGCACTGGAAGAGCATTACCAGATCACCTTGCTGCGGCGCACCGCGCGACGGGTGGAACTGACCGAGGAGGGCACCAAACTGGCAGCGATCACCCGCGCCATGTTCGGCCTGGCGGAAGAAGCGCAGACGCTGCTCGAGGCCAATCGGCAGTTACTGACCGGGCGTCTGGAGGTGGCGGCGGATGGGCCGCACATGGTCATGCCGATGCTGGCAAGCCTGCGCGCGCGCTATCCGGGGATCACCGTCAACCTGCGTCTGGGCAACGCGCAGGAAACCCTGGCGGCGCTGTTGTCGGAACACGCCGATGTCGCGGTGCTGACCGAGGTCGAGCCGCGCAAGGGCCTGCATCTGCAAGCGCTGAGCGAATCGCGGATCTGCGCGCTGGTGCCGGCGGGGCATCGCTGGGCAAATCGCTCCGGGGAAATGACACTCAAGGAGCTGGACCAAGTGATCATGGTCCTGCGCGAGCCAAGTTCGATTACCCGGCGCACGTTTGACCAGGCGTGTATGCAGGCGTCGATTCAGCCGCGGGTGTTGCTGGAGCTGGACAGTCGCGAGGCGGTGACCGAAGCGGTCGCGGCCGAGTTGGGGGTCGGTGTGGTGTCATCGGTGGAGGTCAGTCATGACCCGCGCGTGGTGGCGATCCCGATTGCCGGGGAAGGGCTGATGAACCGGCACATGATTGGCTGCATGGAGCGCCGGCGCGAGTTGCGCTTGATTCAGGCGTTTTTTGATCTGGCGCTAGCCGCACCGTGATCGTTCCCACGCTCTGCGTGGGAACGCAGCCCGGGGACGCTCTGCGTCCCATCCAAAGCCGAACGCGGAGCGTCCGTTGAGGCATTCCCACGCAGAGCGTGGGAACGATCAGGACAGGGAGTGAGTCAGGTCAGGCTCTCGCGAACCATATCGAGAAACGTCGCCACCACCCGCCGCGAACTCTGTTCGCGCAAGCACACCAGGGTTTCGGTCAGGCGCCTCGTGCAGTCGGTGATCGGCAACGCGCAGACCCGTGAGTCGGCGCCGAACTCCGCCGCTGAAACCACACCAACCCCGATTCCCACCACCACGGCTTCGCGCGCCGCCTCCCGGCCTTCAACCTGAATCGCCGGGCGAATGCGCAAGCCCGCTCGGGCCATTTCCTCTTCCAGGGTCTGCCGGGTTACTGAACCGATCTCACGCAGCACCAGTGGCGTGTCATCCAGATCGGCCAGACAGATCGATTCGCGTTCGGCCCACGGATGATTGCGCGAAACGAACGCCACCATCGGATCGTTGCGCAACGGCACGCACAGCAAGCGTTCATCGCTCACGTCGCGGCCGAGCAGCGCCAGATCGGCCTGATAGTTGAACAGGCGAAACAGCGATTCATCGGTATTGCCGGTTTCGATTTTCACGCTGATCCCCGGGTAGCGTTCGCAGAACCGCGCGATCTGCGGCAACACGTGGATCGGCGCGTCCACCGCGAGAATCAGGCTGCCGGTCTGCAGGGCCTGGGATTCCTGCAGCAATTCCTGCGCTTCGGCTTCGATCACGAACAGGCGTTGGGTGATCGCCAGCAGGCGCTCGCCCAAGTCGGTCAGGCGTACGGAACGTTTATTGCGGTGAAACAGCAGCACGCCGAAGCGTTCTTCGAGTTTGCGTACCTGGTCGGAAATCGCCGGTTGCGTCAGATAAAGCCGCTCGGCGGCGCGGGTGAAGCTGCCATGGACGGCCACCGCGTGGAACGCTTTGAGTTGGGCGTGAGAGACGGACATGGTGGCTCCAGTAACAAGCTCGGCTTATTTGTGAAATACGATAAATCGATTTTATTTATTAAACAGTAATTGCTTTGATCGGCTCACGCCATCGCTGACTGTTCGGTCGAACAGCAGCGCCGGCCCATGAGCCTGTGCGTGCAACAGCAGACTCATCTGACCGCTATCGCCGAAGGGAAGGGGCGGTAACGCAGTGCTCAACAATAAAAAACACAGGCGTTTTTCTTAATCGATTCTGCCGGCACACTCACACCCTGAGGTCAGAACCACCATGAACAAGCACATCGGCACCCTGGCGCGTTGGCGCGTGCAGATTTTCGCTATTACCTGGCTCGCGTACGCCGCGTTCTATTTCACCCGCAAAGCATTTTCGGTAGCCAAACTGGGCATCGCCGAAGACCCTGATTTCACCCTCGACAAAATGGCCATGGCCAACCTCGACGCGATCTATCTGGCGGCGTATGCCCTCGGACAGTTCACCTGGGGCATGCTCGCCGATCGCTTTGGCCCGCGAGTCGTAGTGCTTGGCGGTTTGCTGATATCCGCCGCTGCGGCGCTGGTGATGGGCAGTTTCGCTACATTGCCGATCTTCGCCACGTGCATGTTGATTCAAGGTTTGGCGCAGTCCACTGGCTGGTCCGGGCTGTGTAAAAACCTTGGCAGCTTCTTCCCGTCAGAGCAGCGCGGGCGGGTGCTCGGCTTGTGGAGTTCCTGTTACGCGTTTGGTGGTCTGGTCGCCTCGCCGTTCGCCGGCTGGTGGGCCTACACGCTGGTCGGCACCTGGCACGCGGCATTCATCTCCAGCGCGGCGGTGGTCGCGGTGGTCGCCGTGCTGTTCTTTATCTTCCAGCGCAACAAACCGGAAGACGTCGGCTTGCCGGCGGTGGAGCCCGAGCCGGAACTGACCGCCGAAGAAACCGCAGCCAACAGCCAACTCAGCGTGTGGGAGCCGTTGAAGGAAATCCTGCGCAACCGCACGGTGCTGGTGCTGGGCCTGGCGTATTTCCTGTTGAAACCGGCGCGCTACGCGATTCTGTTGTGGGGCCCGGTGATTGTTTTCGAGCAGATGCCCAGTGTCGGCAAGGTCGGCGCGGCGATCATTCCCACCGCGTTTGAACTGGCCGGATTGCTCGGGCCGATCATGATCGGCCTGGCCTCGGACAAACTCTTCGGCGCCCGGCGCATGCCAGCCTGCGTGCTGAGTCTGCTGGCGCTGACCGTGACGCTGGCGTTGTTCATGGCCGCGCTGAACACCGGCAGCGTGTTGTTGGTCGTCGCGCTGCTGTTCGTCATGGGCCTGACGTTGTATGGCCAGGACTCGATGATCAGCGGTGCGGCGGCCATCGATTTCGGCAAGGCCAAGGCCGGTGCCACCGCCGCCGGTTTCGTCAACGGCTGCGGCTCCGTTGGCGCGGTGCTCGGCGGTTTGCTGCCGGGCTACTTCGACTCGGTGACGGTGTTTATCGTCTTCGCCGGATGCGCGCTGTTCTCGGCGCTGGTGCTGATTCCGCACTGGAACAGTCGGCCGGTCGGCGTGATGGAGCCGCGCGCGGCGATCCCCAACTGCCCGCTGAGCGTCAAACCGCTGCGTTCCTGAAACCCTTCGCCCCGTGGCCTGCTGCGCGGTGCGCGGCAGGCTGCGTCGTGGCTATCTGACTGGAGATTTCCCATGCGACCGTTCTGGCTCGAGCAAGCCTTGCAGGCCGACCCATCCGAGCAGTGTCCACCGCTGCAAGGCGAGGTGCGCACGGATGTGTGCATTGTTGGCGGTGGTTACACCGGATTGTGGACGGCGATCATGCTCAAGCAGCAAAACCCGGAGCTGGAGGTGCTGCTGATCGAAGCAGACATCTGCGGTGCCGGCGCCAGTGGCCGTAACGGTGGTTGCGCACTGTCATGGTCGGCCAAGTATTTCACCCTGGAGCGCTTGTTCGGCGTCGAAGAAGCGGTGCGTCTGGTCAGGGAGTCGGAGCGCAGCATCCATGCGATCGGCGAGTTCTGCGAGCAGTACGGCGTCGATGCCGACTACCGCCTCGACGGCACGCTGTACACCGCGACCAATCGCGCCCAGGTCGGCGCAACTGATGCGGTGATCGCGGCGCTGGAGCGTAATGGCATCAACTCGTTCAGCCAGCGCCCGCTCGCCGATGTGCAGCGCATGGCTGGCTCAGCAAAACACCTGGAGGGCTGGTTTTCCCCGGCGGCTGCCAGCGTGCAACCGGGCAAACTGGTACGCGGTCTGCGCCGGGTGGCGCTGCAATTGGGCGTGAAGATACATGAAGGCACGGCGATGACCGGTCTGGAAGAGGGCGGCCCGGCACGCATCCACACACCCAGCGGCAAGGTCATCGCCGACCGCGTGGTGCTGGCGATGAATGCGTGGATGGCCCGCGCGTTTCCTCAGTTCGAGCGCAGTGTGGCGATTGTTTCCAGTGACATGCTGATCACCGAACCGCGTCCGGAGCTGCTGCAGCAAATCGGTTTGACCAGCGGCGTCAGCGTCCTCGATTCGCGGATTTTCGTGCATTACTACCACAACACCCCGGACGGCCGGATCATGCTCGGCAAGGGCGGCAACACCTTCGCCTATGGCGGGCGGATGCTGCCGGTGTTCGATCAGCCGTCGCCTTATGCCGGATTGCTCAAGCGCAGTCTCGCGGATTTTTTCCCGGCGTTCGCGGAGGTCAAAATCGACGCGACGTGGAACGGCCCGTCGGATCGTTCGGTGACCGGTTTGCCGTTTTTCGGCCAGATGAGCTTGGCGGGCAATGTGTTTTACGGCTTCGGTTATTCCGGCAGCGGCGTCGGCCCGTGTCACATGGGCGGGCAGATTCTCGCCGCGCTGGTGCAGGGCCTGGATAACCCGTGGACCCGTTCGCCGCTGGTTAACGGGCCGCTGGGTTATTTCCCGCCGGAACCCATCCGCTACCTCGGCTCGCTGATGGTGCGCAACGCCATCCGCCGCAAGGAGCGCGCCGAAGATCACGGGCGCCGGCCTCGGCATCTGGACGTGCGCCTGGCGAAATTCGCGGCGGCGGCGGGCAAGGCGGACAAAGGCTGAAGCGCCGATCAATGCTCGGCGCGGTGGCTCAGCCAGTCGAGCAACAGGCTGTCGCGCGCGGGTTCTGATTCGCGCTCCGGCGGCTGGCGTGCGTGGCTGAGGCACAGGATCGGTCGGTCCGGATCGCTGTCGAGGAAACTCACCCACACTTCACTGCCAGCACGCGGTAATTGATCGATGGCGACAGGGCCGCTGAGCCGGCTCATGGCGATCGGCAGCCACAAGGCGTCGCTGGCGGATTTATCCTCAGCCGGCCACAGGCTTACAGCGAGGCAGCCGTTTTCGTCCACTTGCGCAGGTTGCCCAGGCGCACCCGCGACTTTTGCCAAGTGATAACCGGCAATATTCGGGCGAGTTTGTTTGAGTGGCGGACGGAAATCGGTCGACCAGGGCTGCGCAGTGAAGTCGTTGTGATAACGCTGAACGCTTGGCGCCGGATCAAGAATCGAAGGGTGCTGCCCTTGGTGGCGCACGGCGCATATCAGCCATTGTTCGTTGAAATGATGGATCGGGTGGTCGGCCACAAGCAGCAGTCGGCCACTGAGCAAATCGCTGCAATCACTGCGCCCGTGAATGGAACGCAACTGGCAGCGCTGGCGTTGCAGATGGCGCCGGCTGCGCTGTTCGGCGTACAGACGTTCCGGCGATCGCGCGGGCATCGGCAACTCGGTCGAGACCTCGTTGGCGGCTTCGGCGTTGCCGGTTGGCTGACCGCGATTGCGCACCGCATGCAGCATCGGTACAGGCGCCGCGCGATGCTGTTGATAGAGCGCGCTGACGCAGGGCGACGGTGGTTGCTCATCAGCATTGAAAGGGATTTCAACCGGTTCCTGCGGCAGGCTCAGGCTGTCGTCGGCGAACACCACGACGTGTCCGTCCGGCCCGTGTTCGAAGTGATAGTGGATGCCTTCTTCTTCGCATAGCCGCTGCAGCAATGCCAGATCGCTTTCTTCGTACTGAATGCAAAACGCCCTTGCCGGGTAGTGACCGACGCTCATTTCAATGCGGTAGCTGTGCGCTGGCAGAGCATGTTCTTCGAGCAGTTGCTGGATGATCTGCGGCGTACTCAGGTGAGTAAACACGCGGCGCTTGTGCGTATGCGCCAGTTGTTGCAGATGCGGCACCAGAATCAGTCGATAGCCGACCCGATGGGTTCCGCGATGTTCGCAGCTGGCGCTGGAAATGACGCCGTGGAACCCGTGCTGCTCACTGAGCCGCAGAAAGGCCGGCCGGTGCAGAAAGGATCCCGGGACGATGGCCGGGGCCAGTCCGAGCAGTTCGATGTCGAAACGGTAAGGCTGGTTCAGCGCTTCCTCGCCGCGAAAACGCACCACCGGCAGGCGCAATCCGCTGTCGGTCAGCGTAAGGGTGAAGGGACTTTCCTTGTCATTGAGCATTCGAGCAGGCCCTGTCAGGCGATACGGGGTTTCAAGGGTACGAAACCGTCGGCCTGAATGGTCATGTCAAAGGCGCTTTTCAGAATCCCCCTACATGCTTTGGTGAAGATGTCGATTCCGTCGGCTGTTTTTTTGGTCGATTGCCGACTTTAGGCCGTATAAACTTGCCGCCACGCGTCGGCCAATAGATGTCTCGGCGCCACAGATCAAGAGAGTGAGTAATGGGCGCACAGTGGAAGGTTAAACACAAAGAAGCGGCAGCCAACGCCAAAGGGAAGATCTTCGGCAAACTGGTGAAGGAAATCACCATTGCTGCGCGCAACGGTGCCGATACCGCCACCAACGCACACCTGCGTCTGGTGGTCGAACAGGCGAAAAAAGCCTCGATGCCAAAAGAAACCCTCGATCGCGCGATCAAGAAAGGCGCCGGTCTGCTGGGTGAAACCGTGCAATACCATCGCGTGACATACGAAGGCTTCGCGCCGCATCAGGTGCCGCTGATCGTCGAATGCGTCACCGACAACATCAACCGCACCGTCGCGGAAATTCGTGTGGCGTTCCGCAAGGGCCAGTTGGGCGCTTCCGGTTCGGTGGCGTGGATGTTCAACCACGTCGGCATGATCGAAGCCGCGCCGGACAGCCCGGATGCCGATCCGGAAATGGCTGCGATCGAAGCCGGTGCCCAGGATTTCGAGCCGGGTGAAGAGGGCGCGACGCTGTTCCTCACCGACCCGACCGACCTCGATGCCGTACAGAAAGCCCTGCCCGAACAAGGTTTCACCGTGCTCTCGGCCAAGCTCGGCTACCAGCCGAAGAACCCGGTCAGCGGCTTGAGCGACGAGCAAATGGCTGAAGTCGAAGCGTTCCTCGAAGGCCTCGACAACCATGATGACGTGCAGGACATGTTTGTTGGTCTGGCTGGCTGATCTGTCGCGCCAGTAATGACCTCTTCGCGAGCAGGCTCGCTCCCACATTTGAAATACATTCCATTGTGGGAGCGAGCCTGCTCGCGAATGACTGCGCAGCGGTCAAAGATTCTCCAGCACCTCGATTACTTCACTGCAACCCGGTCGCCCCAGCACATCGGTCTGACAGCAACGTCGCTCCAGCGCCTGCAGTTGCGCGCGCCGCTCCGTACTCAATCCTGAGTCGACACGCTCCAGCAATTCCCCCAACAACACACCGAACGCACGGACTTCCAGGCGCTGCAATGCGCGCGTCTGCACATCATCGCCGGTGGCATGAAACGACGCCGCGCCGAAATCCCCCAGCAGACAATCGCCGCGATCGTTCAGCAGAATGTTGTGGCCATACAGATCGCCGTGGGTGATACCTTGGCGGTGCAGGTGCTCGGCCGCTGAGGCGATGCCTTTGGCGACGCGCAGGGCGACCTCGGCGGAGAAGCGGCAACCTTCGGCATAAACATCCCGCGAGCACGAGTCCAGGCTGGGCAAACCGGCGAGATTGCCGAAGCTCGGATCAATCAGTTGCATCACCAGCCCCTGCTGTTGATCGGGATGGCCGCTGATGCGCCCTTCGACGCGGATCAGGTTCGGGTGCAGGCCTGCGGTGATGCAGGCGTTCATCTCATGCAACGGCGAGCCGTCGCTGGTCATCTCGCCTTTGTACAGCTTCACCGCAACCGCCTGCGCCGTGCCATCGTCGCGCTGCCAGACTGCCTTGGAAATCACCCCGGAAGCGCCTTCGCCCAGTTGCTGCTCCAGGCGCAGCGCCGACCAGTCGATCAGCGGCGTGGCCTCAAGGGCAGCGGCATCGGCTTCGTTCTCCAGCGGATTGCCGGCGTAGGCCAGCCAGGTCAGGCTCGGCAAGGTCAGCAACCACTGCGGCAGTTCGCTGAGTTGATTGGCAGCGATGCGCAGCAATTCCAGCCGATGGCAGTGACGCAGGGAGTCTGGCAGCGATTGCAGGCGATTGCCGGCGAGCATGAGCTTCTGCAAAGCGGGGCGTTCACCGAGTTCGCTGGGCAGATTTTCGATGCGGTTATCGGTGAGGATCAGCCAGCGCAGCTGCGGCGGCAGGGCGGCACCGGGCACATTGACGATACGGTTGGCCTTGAAGCCGACCATGGTCAGCGCGGTGCACTGGCCGAGGCACGCCGGCAGTTCGCTGAACTGGTTGTCGGAGCAGAACAGCACGCGCAGGCGGGTCAGGCGATGCAGGTCAGCGGGCAGGCTGGATAACGCGTTGCCGCTGAGGTTGAGCACTTCCAGCGTGTCGGCCAGTTGGAAAATTTCGTTGGGGAATTCGGTCAGCCCGCAGGACAGGTCGAGGCGGGTGATGCCGGACAGCTCGCCGGCGCGCAGTTGAGCAAGGGTGTGCATGTCTGGTTTCGCTATTGATCGGTGGAGCGACGCGGGGGCGCTGGAATGGGCGACATGATAGCGGTAAAGCGGATGCTGAACGGATTTTGAGTTGTCCCGGGACCTGGTGGGAGTCAGTTGGGTTCGTGGATTGCCTGCAATTGCCCCAACCGGCTGCGCGTGCGCGCCAGGTCAATGGCGTGACCTTCCAGGCTCTGGCCCAGCGGCAGTTGGCCGAGCAGGGTCAGGTGTTTGTCCTGATCGTAGAGCACGTCAATCAGATTGATGAAGCGCTGCTGCACGGCGATCGGACATTCGCCGAGCTGCGGCAGCTCATCGATGATCCACTGGTCGAAACGCTGGCACAGTTGCAGATAATCCATCACTGCCGTTGGCTGTTCACACAGATCGTTGAAGGTGAACGCGACTCGCCGGCCTTGGCAAAAACGGGCCTGAAGCTGGCGCTTGCCAACTTCGAGGGCCAGGGCAGGCGCGTCGGCCGGTGGCAGGTCCAGAGTCTGACGTTGAGCTGCCGTCGCCGGCCAAACGTAATGTCCTTGGGTAAACACTTGATGCGTGTGTTGGCGGTTGAGTGCGCGGTAGTCGTGGGCGCCGCCGACTTCCATCACTTGCATGCGCGTGTTGATCAGCTCGATCACCGGTTTGAAGCGCGCGTGATACAGCGGATTGGGCAGCAGGCCCTCGGGTGCATAGTTGGAGGTCACCAGCAGCATGATCTGCCGTTTGAACAGGGCCTTGAACAGCCGCGTGATCAGCATCGCGTCGCCGATGTCATGCACGTGAAACTCGTCGAAACACAGCACCTGGCAATCTTCCAGCAACTCATCCAGGGTGATTTCCAGCGCGTCTTCCTCCTGGCGATGACGGAACATGCCGTCGTGCAACCGAGCGAAGAACTGATGGAAATGCAGGCGGCGTTTGCGCGTGATCGGCAGCGCCTGGAAAAAACCGTCGAGCAACCAGCTCTTACCGCGCCCGACGGCGCCGTACAGGTACAGACTCGGCGGGGTGTGGCCGCTGTCGCCGAGCAGCACGCTGGCTTGCTGCGCCATGCAGTCGATGACTTGCTGCTGACTGCGGCTGAGGGTGTAGCCCTGGCTTTTGGCCTTGTCACGGAAATAATCGCGGATGGTCGCAGCATGAGCATCGTGCCCGGCGCTGGCGGGCAGGCCTTTGCCGAACAGGCGGCGCAGCAACGGCCAGCGTTGGCTCAGTCGTGATCGTTTCGGCGTTCGGGCGGGCACGCGGGACAGGCTCCTGTCGATTGGGCGGGCTCCACCGGGAGCGCGGTGGCCCAAGTGTAACCAGAGCCCGGGCGTCGGCTCCATGAAATATCACCATCAGAACGGTGGCGATTGCTTGAGCAACTCCGCCGCCGGCGAGTCGGTCGGGCTGACCACCGCATAGTTGTAGCCCGGCCCTGACCAGTAATCGGCCTGCAGATCGCCATCGCTGCGCGAGCCACGCGGCAGCAGGGTGTTTTTCGGCCCCGGTGGACGCAGGTAGAAACTGACCTTGTGACCGCTGCCATCCTCATACATCACCATCGCCGCCGCGCCTTCATCGGTGCTGAGCAAACGCCCGCTGACCGGCTCGAATCCGGCAGCTTTCAAGTCCGGCAAGCGCCCGGCACCGCTGAAGTAGCGGTCGAGCCAACGCTGCATGTCGCCGTCGCTGTCGACCTTGTAATCGGCGGGCAGTACGCCTTGCTGGGCGATCAGGCGATAGGCTTGCAACGCGTCAGTCATCGGCAATTGCACAGGGCGCACCAGGGTCATTTCCCGCGCCTGCCAGCCACTGAAACCGCCGATGCTCACGGCAATGAGCAACACCGCCGCGCTGGCCAGGTGGCGACGGGACTGCTGGCGGCGGCGCTGGCGAATCATCATCGGGTCGAGCGCCGGATTGGCCGGTTGCTGCAAGGCGCCACTCAGCGCTGCGCGCAGCTGCTGGGCGTCGCGTTGCCAGGCGCGAACCTGCGCCGCTTCTTCGGGGTGGCTGGCCAGCCATGTCTCGAGCACGCGCCGATCGGCGTCGCTGAGCTGGTGGTCGACGTAGGCGTGCAAATCACGTTCGCTGGGAGGCAGGCTGATCATTTGAGTATCCGCAAGGAAGGGCTGCTGATTTCGCCGTCGCTGAGTTGGCGCAAGGCCTGGCGGGCGCGGGACAGGCGCGACATCACGGTGCCGATCGGGGCGCCGAGGATCTCGGCGACCTCTTTATAGGACAGGCCTTCCACCGAGACCATCAGCAGCAAAGCGCGCTGTTCGGTGGGCAGGCGTTCGAAGGCTTGCAGGGTCGACTGGGCAATCACGGTGCGTTCCACAGACGGCTCGGCATCGTCGCGACCGGTGAAAAACTCCAGCATCCGCGCATAGCGCCGCGAACGACGGTGCGCATCGAGAAATTGCCGATAGAGGATCGCAAACAGCCAGGCGCGCAAGTCGCCCTCAACGCGTTTCTCGCCCCAGGCCGACAGCGCCCGCTCGAGGCTGGCCTGGACCAGATCGTCAGCGCTGCTGCTGTTGCGCGTCAACGACACGGCGAAGCGGCGCAATCTGGGAATGATTTCTCTCAACTGTTCGTCGAATTCGCTCATGAATTTCTGCTGGTCGCTACGCTGTGGACTAGGAAGACGCCCGTCAGCGCAGGTTATTCCCCGTGCGCAAAAATAAATACCGCGCCGTGGAATAAACCCAGACGGGGTGCGTCTTGCTGACTCTTTCCACTTGTGGCCGATGGCCTGGAGATATTCATGGTTGATCGCTCGTCCCCCAACGCTGCACCGCCCGGCAGGCCGCCGCGCCAGCCACTGAGCGCCGCGAGCCTGGTTTTACGTCTGGGCGGCATTGCCGTGATTGTCGCCGCCGTGGCCGGGGCGTTTGCCTACGTGCATGGCAACCTTGACCCACAACGATTGACGCCAAAAGCGTTGGTTGATGTGCTGGAAAAGAACAACGGCGTGCATCCCGGCTTTCGTCGCAATCATGCCAAGGGTGTTTGCGTGATCGGCCATTTCGAAAGCAGCGGCGAGGCGCGGGCATTCTCTACCGCACAAGTGTTCAACCTGCCGCAGACACCGGTGGTGGGTCGTTTTGCCTTGCCGGCGGGCAATCCCTATGCGCCGGACAGCGCCGTACCGATCCGCAGTCTGGCGCTGCGCTTCACCCAGGCGAACGGTCAGCAATGGCGCACCGGCATGAACAGCATGCCGGTGTTCCCGGTGGGCACGCCTGAAGCGTTCTACCAATTGCAGCAGGCGCAGTCGCCGGATCCAGCCACCGGCAAGCCCGACCCGACGAAGGTGCCGGCGTTCTTCGCTGCACACCCGGAAGCCGTGCCGTTCTTGACGTGGGTGAAGACCGCCAAGCCTTCGGCCAGCTACGCGACCGAAACCTATAACAGCATCAATGCGTTCTATCTTGTCGATGGCAACGGTAAAAAACAGGCCGTACGCTGGAGCATGACCCCGTTGGCGCAGGACGCGGCAGGTGCCACAGCCCCTGAAGGCGCGGACTTTCTCGAGAAGGATCTGGTGCAACGCCTGGCCGCCGCACCCTTGCGCTTCCAGTTGAACATTACCCTGGCCAACGCCGACGACCCGGTCAACGATGCCAGCAAGACATGGCCCGCAAATCGCAAAGTGCTGAACGCCGGGACTTTGGTGCTGGAGAAAACCCAGCCGCAGCTCAGCGGTGAATGCCGCGACATCAACTACGACCCGCTGGTGCTGCCGGCCGGGATTCAAGGCTCGGCAGATCCACTGCTGGCCGCGCGTTCTGCTGGCTACGCCGATTCCTACCTGCGTCGCACCAGTGAAGTCAGCCAGTTGCCCGCCGCCAAACAGGAGGCTCGTCCATGAGCAAGCAACCGACGCATTTCGTTTTGCTGGCGCGCCTGCTGCACTGGCTGATGGCGCTGATGATCATCGCCATGCTGTTTATCGGCGCAGGCATGGTCACTTCGGTGTCGTCTCGCCATGAATGGCTGATACATCTGCACAAGCCACTGGGCATCGCGATCCTGGCGCTGGTGATCGTGCGCCTGCTGGTGCGCTTCACCACCCGCCAACCGCCGCTGCCGGATGATCTGCCGGGCTGGCAGGTGCTGGCAGCCAAGGCTTCCCACGTCTTGTTGTATGCGTTGATGCTGGTGTTGCCGCTGCTCGGCTGGGCGATGATCAGTGCCTCGGGCGAGCCGGTGATGCTGACGGCGTCGCTGCATCTGCCGTCGATTGTGCCGGCTGACGCGCAACTGTTTGCGGTGCTGCGCAAGTCCCATGGCTATCTGGCGTATCTGCTGTTTCTGACGGTGCTGCTGCACCTGGCGGCGGCGCTGTTTCATGGCTGGGTGCGTCGTGACGAAGTACTCGACAGCATGTTGCGCGGGCGTGATCGCGTCTGACGGGTTTAAAGCAAAAGATCGCAGGCCGGCTGCGATCTTTTGTCGTTACAGAGGAGGGGATCAGCGCAGGGTGTCGACCATGTCGGCGAGGGTGGTCAGCACATCCTTGCCCAATTGCTTGGAACGTTTGCCCGACCAGCCGGTGATCTTGTCCGGGTGGTCGTCGTGGTCCTTGAACGGCATCTCCAGGGTCAGCGACAGGCAATCGTATTTCTGCCCGACGCTGTTGCAGGCCAGGGTCATGTTGGCCTGTCCCGGTTCGTCGCGGGTGTAGCCGTAGGTGGTCTGGAAGTCTTTGGTGGTGTGCTTCAGATGGCTGCGGAAATGCTCTTCAAGCTTTTCGATGCGCGGTGTAAAGCCAGGATTGCCTTCACAGCCGGCGGTAAAGACGTGGGGGATTTCCTCGTCGCCGTGCACGTCGATAAACGCATCGACGCCATATTTTTCCATCTGCTGCTGGACGAAAAGCACTTCCGGACTGATGTCCTGGCTGGCGTTCTGCCAGGCCCGGTTCAAGTCCTGACCCATGGCATTGGTGCGCAGATGGCCATGGAAGGCGCCGTCCGGGTTCATGTTCGGCACCAGATACAGATCGGCGCTGGCCAGCAGTTTGTTCAATACCGGATCGTCCTGGCGCTCCAGACGCTCAATCACGCCTTCCATGAACCATTCCGCCATGTGCTCGCCCGGATGCTGCTGGGCAATGATCCAGATCTTGCGCTGGCCTTCGGCACCGGTGCCTTTGCGCAGTAGTTGAATGTCCCGGCCCTCGACACTTTTGCCGGTCGCCAGCAATTCGGTGCCAGCCTTGCTCAGCGCCTGCTCGATCAACCAGTCGTGGCGGCCGCGGCTGTAGGGCTCGAAGTAGGCGAACCAGGCGTGGGTCTGTTCGGCTTCGAGGCAGAAGCGCAGGCTGTCGCCTTCGAAGCTGGTGGGGATGCGGAACCAGTTGACGTGGTCGTAGGAAGCGACTGCCTGATAGCCGGTCCAGGCCTTGTTATAGGAGGACTGGCTGGCGTTGACCAGACGAAACCAGTGTTCCTGATGCACATGCAGGCCGCTGGCCTTGAAGTGGAACCACTGAAAATGAGCGCTGCGGGTGTCCGGGCGGATGGCCAGAACCGGATTGAGCGGGTTGCTGATGTCGATGACTTGGATATTGCCGCTGTCGAAATTGGCGCTGATGTCGAACGAAGATTTGGCCACGGTCATAATCGCTTCCAGAACAGGATTTTTATGACCGGTACTTTACACGCAGGCAGGGCTGAAACCGAGGGGAATTGCCGGCGTAGCGGGGGGCGTCTTCCGTGACGCGCCAGCAGCTTAGAGGCTATGCGATTGATTCTCAAGTGCTGATTGCCATTAGTTTTGCCCAATGTCGCCGGGCTCGGCTTGCCAATCAATATTCTTTTGATATTATCCGCGCCATCGAATTTGCAGCACCCAAAGACTTCATTAGCCTGAAGACACAAGCCCGAAAAACGGGCAAAAAAAGACCCGGCAAAAAGCCGGGTCAAAAACCGTGATTAGCCTGATGAGGAGATAGTCCAGAAGACCGACCTAAGGTCTCTGGTCCATCGACTGATCTCGCGACCAGCTGCTTGCAATAATAATCATTATCATTTGCAAGTCAAATGTTTTTATCTGCGCGATGGGAAAATTCTTTCCTGTCCGCCCGGACCTTGTCCGCCGTGACTTCGTCGTTGTCGATCGAATGGTCGACCATCGCCCGCGCCATATCCACCATGTGCACCACCGAAAAGGCCAGATCGCGACTGGTGCCTTGCAGGTTTTCTGCGGCCTTGAACGCGGTGGCGGCTGCACATCGCAACAGATCCGAGGCATGCACCAGCGCTTCCTCGCCGCTGAGATGGCCTTTGACATTGAAAAAACGTTCGTCCGTCTCGGGTTCTGAAACAGCCGGTTTCAAGTAGTAGTCCAGCGCGCGCTGTGCGGCGGCATTGCCTTGAGGGGAGGTGAAGCTGGTGTCGATTTGCAGATCGGGCAGGTCTTTGCTGCTGATGTTCATCATGAAACGTCACTCCATGTTCGATTGAAAGTCCGTTTCCTTAGGATAGTACCGCCTGTATTTGTGACGAGAATTTAAATACTACAATATGTGTTTTGCCGGTCGAAGACGTCCGCGTAAGGTGCGGTACATGGATAAATGGATTGAGTTGGTCAAGGCCAAGATGAGTGAACTCAAAGTCACTCAAACAGAGCTCGGAGAGCGCGTCGGCATGTCCCAGGGCGGGATCGGTCATTGGCTGAACAAGCGTCGCGAACCCGGTGTTACCGAAATGAACCGCGTGCTCAAGGCGCTGGGAATGGACTTCCTCGAAGTCGTTCTGGTGATCCGCGAACCGCAGCCGACGCCGGAAGAGGAGATGCCGCTGGCGCAGAAGTACAACCCGTACTTCCGTTATCCGGTCTGCGATTGGCGTGCACCGTGCGAAGTGCGTGACACTGCGGCGACCTATCCCGGAGCATCAGCGAAGCAGCGCTTCGAACTGACGGATTACCACGCTCGTGGCGGTGCGGCGTTCTGGCTGACGGTGACGGGGGATTCGATGACCGCGCCGAGCGGCCAGAGCGTTGCCGAGGGCATGCTGATTCTGGTTGACCCAGAGTTGGAGGCAGTGCCTGGCAAACTGGTGATCGCCCAGTGGCCGGACAGCGAAGAAGCGATTTTCCGCAAACTCGACGAGCAGGCCGGCCAGCGTTACCTGGTGCCGCTCAATCCAACCTGGCCGAAAACCCTGTTAACCGATGAATGCCGGATTATCGGCGTGGTGGTTCAGGCAACGGCGCGTTATTGAACGGATCGATCCTCGCTCAAGGCCAGGATCGATCCTTTTATTTCATCCCTCTTCCAGTTCAACCAAAGCGCTGCCTTCGCTGACCATATCGCCTTCCTGGCAATACAGCGCTTTGATCACACCGGCGTGCGGCGCGCGGATGCTGTGTTCCATCTTCATGGCTTCAAGCACCACCAGTTGCGCCCCGGCCTCAACCGACTGTCCCGTTTCGACCAGCACGCGCACGATGCTGCCGTTCATTGGCGCGGTCAGACCGCCCTGATGGCTGTGGCTGGCTTCAACGGCACTGATCGGATCGAACGCTTCGATGCGCCGCAACTCGCCGTCCCATTGCAGATACAACGCGCCGCCCTGACGAATCGCCCGCAATGTGCGGCGCACGCCGTCATGCTCGACGGTCAGCGCCTCGCCCAGCAGTTCTGCATGGGCCGCAGTTCTCAAGGTCAACGCGCGATCCTGTCCCTCGCAACTCAAATGCACGGTGATTTGCGCCGGCAAACCTGCGCGCAAACCACTGCTGCAAGACCAAGGGGAGGCGGGATCATCCGCCCGCGCACGCTTCGGCAAACTCTGCGCAAACGCCTGCGCCGCCGCCTGCCAGAACTCATCGGTCAACGCGGCTGGTGCTGGCAGCAATTGCTCCTGATAGCGCGGGATAAACCCGGTATCCAGCTCTGCCGCCGCAAACGCCGGATGCGCGATGATCCGGCGCAGGAAATTGATGTTGGTCCTCAGCCCGCCAATCGCAAACTCGTCGAGCATGCTCAACAGACGCAAGCGCGCCTGTTCGCGATCTTCGCCCCAGGCAATCAGCTTGCCGAGCATCGGATCGTAGAACGGCGAAATCTCGTCACCTTCCTCAACGCCGCTGTCTACCCGCCGCCCCGGTCCCTGCGCCGATTCGCGGTACAAGTCCAGACGCCCGGTGGCCGGCAGGAAATCATTCGCCGGATCTTCGGCATACAAACGCACTTCGATCGCGTGACCATTGAGTGGCACCTGCGCCTGGGTGATCGGCAGCGCTTCCCCACGGGCGACGCGAATCTGCCAGGCGACCAGATCGAGCCCGGTGATTGCTTCGGTCACAGGGTGCTCGACTTGCAGCCGCGTGTTCATCTCCATGAAGAAAAACTCGCCGCGCGCATCCAGCAAAAACTCCACGGTGCCGGCGCCGACATAACCGATCGCCTGCGCCGAACGCACAGCCGCCTCGCCCATTGCCCGGCGCAACTCGGGCGTCAGACCTGGCGCCGGGGCTTCTTCGACGACTTTCTGGTGCCGACGCTGGATCGAGCAATCGCGCTCGTTGAGGTACAGGCAGTTGCCGTGCTGATCGGCGAACACCTGAATCTCCACATGACGTGGCTTGAGCAAATACTTTTCCACCAACATCCGCGAGTCGCCAAACGACGATTGCGCTTCGCGCTGCGCCGAGGCGAGGGCTTCAGCGAGTTGGCTGACATCCTCGACGACTTTCATGCCTTTGCCGCCACCCCCCGCAGTGGCCTTGAGCAGCACCGGATAACCGATGCGTTCGCAGGCTTCGCGGAAGGTGTCGAGGTCCTGCGCTTCGCCGTGATAGCCCGGCACCAGTGGCACGCCGGCCTTTTCCATCAGCGCTTTGGCGGCGGATTTGCTGCCCATCGCATCGATGGCCGAGGCGGGCGGGCCGAGGAAGATCAGTCCGGCGGCTTCGATGGCGCGGGCGAATCCAGCGTTTTCCGAGAGAAAGCCGTAGCCGGGATGAATCGCCTGGGCACCGCTGGCCTTGGCGGCGGCGATCAATTTATCGATTTGCAGATAACTCTCGGCAGCCTTGCTGCCGCCCAGATCCACACGGATATCGGCTTCACGGCTGTGCCGCGCATCGCGGTCGGTGGCGCTATGCACGGCGACGGTGGTCAGGCCCAAAGCCTTGGCAGTGCGCATCACGCGGCAGGCGATTTCGCCACGGTTGGCCACCAACAGGGTGGTAATCACAGGTGCGCTCATCAACGCGACTCCTTGGTGGATGCGGCTTGCCAGTTCGGTGGGCGTTTTTGCAGGAAGGCACGCAAGCCTTCCTGGCCTTCAGGGCTGACGCGAATCCGCGCGATGGCATTTTCGGTATAGCGCCGCAGGGCCGGGGTCAGCGCGCCGTTGCCGACTTCGCGCAGCAAGTCCTTGCTGGCGCGCATGGCCGCGGGGCTGTTGAGCAACAGGTTGTCGATCCACTGTTCGACCTGTTGCTCCAGTTCCGCCGCAGGATAGCTTTCGGCGAGCAAGCCAATCTCCCGCGCCCGCTGCCCGCTGAAGCGCTCGGCCGTCAGCGCATAGCGCCGCGCCGCACGCTCACCGATCGCCTGCACCACGAACGGGCTGATCACGGCCGGTGCCAGGCCGATGCGCACTTCCGACAGGCAGAACTGCGCGTCATCGGCGCCGATCGCCATGTCACAGCAACTGATCAAGCCCAGCGCGCCACCAAACGCCGCGCCCTGAACCACAGCCAGAGTGGGGATTTTCAGTTTGGCGAGGTTGTACATCAGCTCGGCCAGCTCGCGGGCATCGTCGAGGTTGGTGTGGTAATCGAGTTCCGCTGATTGCTGCATCCACGCCAGGTCAGCGCCGGCACTGAAGTGCTTGCCGCGCCCGCGCAGCAGCAGGAAGCGCAGGCTCGAATCGCTGGCGACCTTGTCGAGAGCGAGGATCAGTTCGCGGATCATCTCGGCGTTGAAGGCGTTGTTTTTCTCGGCGCGATTGAGCCACAGCGTCGCGAAACCGCGTGGGTCGTTTTGCAGTTCGAGGGTATTGAAGTCGTTCATCAGATTCTCCCCATCACATCCGGAACACGCCGAAGCGGCTCGGTTCGATTGGCGCGTTCAGCGACGCGGACAAGGCCAGGGCCAGTACGTCGCGGGTCTGCGCCGGATCGATGACGCCGTCGTCCCACAGCCGCGCGCTGGAGTAGTAGGGGTGACCCTGTTCTTCGTATTGGTCGAGAATCGGCTGCTTGATCTCGGTCTCCTGCTCGGCGCTGAACGCCTGACCGCTGCGTTCGGCCTGTTCGCGCTTGACCTGCACCAGCACGCCGGCGGCCTGTTCGGCGCCCATCACGCCGATCCGCGCGTTCGGCCACATCCACAAAAAACGCGGGTCGTAAGCGCGACCGCACATGCCGTAGTTGCCGGCACCGAAGCTGCCGCCGATGATCACGGTGAATTTCGGCACTTTGGCGCAGGCCACCGCGGTCACCAGTTTCGCGCCGTGCTTGGCGATGCCGCCGGCTTCGTACTTCTGGCCGACCATGAAACCGGTGATGTTCTGCAGAAACAGCAGCGGGATGCCGCGCTGGCAGGCCAGTTCGATGAAGTGCGCGCCTTTCTGCGCGGCTTCGGCGAAGAGGATGCCGTTGTTCGCCAGAATCGCGATCGGGTAGCCGTGCAAGTGCGCGAAACCGCAGACCAGCGTGGTGCCGAACAGCGCTTTGAATTCATCGAACACCGAACCGTCGACCAGCCGCGCGATCACTTCGCGCACATCGAATGGCTGCTTGGCGTCAGCCGGAACCACGCCGTACAACTCGTCGCTGGCGTACAGCGGCGCAATCGGCGTGCGTTGCTGCACCTCGCCGAGCTTGCGCCAGTTGAGGTTGGCGACGCTGCGGCGGGCGAGGGCAAGGGCGTGTTCATCATTCTCGGCGTAATGGTCGGCCACGCCGGAGGTCTTGCAGTGCACATCGGCGCCGCCGAGGTCTTCGGCGCTGACCACTTCGCCGGTCGCGGCTTTCACCAGCGGCGGGCCGGCGAGGAAAATCGTCGCCTGGTTGCGCACCATGATCGCCTCGTCCGCCATCGCCGGCACATACGCGCCGCCAGCGGTGCACGAACCCATGACCACGGCGATCTGCGGGATGCCCATGGCGCTCATGTTGGCCTGGTTGAAAAAGATCCGCCCGAAGTGCTCGCGGTCCGGAAACACTTCGTCCTGACGCGGCAGGTTGGCACCACCGGAATCCACCAGATAGATGCACGGCAGGCGATTCTGCTGGGCGATGGTCTGCGCGCGCAGGTGTTTTTTCACGGTGAGCGGGTAATACGAGCCGCCTTTCACCGTCGCATCATTGGCGACGATCATGCATTCAACGCCTTCGACGCGGCCGATCCCGGCGATCACCCCGGCAGCCGGGACGTCTTCGCCGTAAACCGCATGGGCGGCGAGTTGGCTGATTTCGAGGAACGGCGAGCCGGGGTCGAGCAAGCGATTGATGCGCTCGCGCGGCAGCAATTTGCCCCGCGAGGTGTGGCGTTCCTGAGCTTTGACACCGCCACCCTGCGCCACTTGGGCGAGCAGGGTGTGCAGCGCGTCGACCTGTTTGAGCATCGCCGCACTGTTGGCGGCGAACTCCGCTGAACGCGGGTTGAGCTGAGTGTGCAGAGTTGCCATGGTCAGCTCCGTTTAGCGGGTTTCGTTGAACAGTTCGCGGCCGATCAGCATGCGGCGGATCTCGCTGGTGCCGGCGCCGATTTCGTAGAGCTTGGCGTCGCGCAGCAGGCGACCGGCGGGGAATTCGTTGATGTAGCCGTTGCCGCCGAGAATCTGGATCGCGTCGAGGGCCATTTGCGTGGCGCGTTCGGCGGCGTAGAGGATCACCCCGGCCGCGTCCTTGCGCGTGGTTTCGCCGCGCTCGCAGGCCTGGGCCACCGCGTACAGATAAGCGCGGCTGGCGTTGAGCTGGGTATACATGTCGGCGACTTTGCCCTGGATCAGCTGGAATTCGCCGATGCTCTGGCCGAACTGCTTGCGGTCGTGGATGTACGGCACGATCAGGTCCATGCACGACTGCATGATTCCGGTCGGGCCGCCGGAGAGCACCACGCGTTCGTAATCGAGGCCGCTCATCAGCACTTTCACGCCACCGTTGAGCACACCGAGGATGTTCTCTTCCGGTACTTCGACGTCATCGAAAAACAGCTCGCAGGTGTTGGAGCCACGCATGCCGAGCTTGTCGAACTTGTTGCTGCGGCTGAAGCCTTTCCAGTCACGCTCGACGATGAACGCGGTGATGCCGTGGGGGCCTTTTTCCAGGTCGGTCTTGGCGTAGATCACGTAGGTATTGGCGTCGGGGCCGTTGGTGATCCAGGTTTTGCTGCCGTTGAGTACGAAGCGATCGCCGCGTTTGTCGGCGCGCAGCTTCATCGAGACCACGTCGGAACCGGCGTTGGGCTCGCTCATCGCCAGGGCGCCGACGTGCTCGCCGCTGATCAGCTTCGGCAGGTATTTGCTTTTCTGTTCGTGATTGCCGTTGCGGTTGATCTGGTTGACGCAGAGGTTGGAGTGCGCGCCATAGGACAACGCCACTGACGCCGAGCCACGGCTGATTTCTTCCATCGCCACTACGTGGGCCAGATAACCCAGACCCGCGCCGCCGTACTCTTCCGGCACGGTGATGCCGAGCAGGCCCATGTCACCGAATTTGCGCCACATGTCGGCGGGGAACAGGTTGTCGTGATCGATCTGCGCGGCACGCGGGGCGATCTGATCGGCGACGAAGGACTGCACCTGATCGCGCAGCATGTCGATGGTTTCACCGAGGGCGAAATTCAGGGATGGATAGCTCATGAGGCACCTTTTGGCTTTTTTATCGGGTGGAGCGCACGACGAATCGGCGTTCAGCTTTACGTTAACGTAAAGCTTCCAGAGATCGACTGTCAATCGCCTTTACGTAAGCGTCAACTTGGGCGAGAGTAAGGGCAGTTCAGGATCAGATATCGGTTTGTTTCTGGTGGGAGCGAGCCTGCTCGCGAAAGCGCTGTATCAGTCGCCCCCAAGGCTCAATGACGCAGCGTATTCGCGAGC
>NZ_JASCPT010000088.1:0-22511 GCF_029959775.1 Pseudomonas sp. PS01270
GGTGCAAGGCATTCAGATGTGGGAGCGAGCCTGCTCGCGAAGAGGCCGGAACCTTCAGCATCGAAATCGACTGACCCACCTATACTCAAACCTGCACCTCCCCAAGCCAAAGGACACCACCACCGTGAACCCGCGCGCGCTGGTCGTCGCCGCACTGCTTTTGCTGGCCGGCTGCGCCACCTCGGCCCGGGCACCGGTGAGTGCGCCGCAGGCGGTGGTGGTGTCGGCGCAAACCTGGCAGCAGATCGACCGCGAGATCCTCAGCGCTTCGCAGCAGGCCACCGAGCAGGTCAAGCTGTTCGCCCGTGGCTCGATGGAACATTGGCGCACTCGGGTCTATCAGCAAACTGAAGAAAATTTCATCCCCTGGTTCAGCAGCTACTGGACCCAGGAATGGCTGTCGATGAAGGTCAGTTGGTACACGATCAGCGCCGGCGGTGAGCAGGATGCTTCGGCGAAACGGCTGGCGGCGTATCTGCTTGAGCAATATCAGGAAAAAGTCCTCGCGCCGGTCGCCGTGGAGATCGATCCGGATGCGATTCTGGCGCAGGCCACGGCGTTCTACGCACAGTTGATGGCGCAGCAGATGCCGCTCATCGCCCAGCGTCACGGTGTGCCGATTGCGCAGCTCAATGGGCGTTTGCAGAAGATCCCGGCCATCGCCCTGGGCCCGCCGCCGGCGCGGGATGCGTCGCTGTTCAAAGTCATCAGCACTGAGCCGCTCAACACCCTGCCGGCGTACGCCGCACTGATCGACAAGATCCACACCGACGGCGGCGCCAAGGGCATTTCCTCCACCGACGCGGCGATGGCCCCGGTGGCCAAGCGCGCCAGCCAGCGCATCGAAGCAGAAATGGCCCCGCGCGGCGCCGCCAGTGCAGTGGCGGCAGCAGCCGGGAAACTGGCCGGGGCGATGATTTCGGTCGGCGTGGCCGGCATACGCGCAATCATCCAGGCCAACGACCGCCCCGACAGCGAAGCGCTGATCCGCAGCAGCCTCGGCAACACCTTCGACAAGGCCTGGCAGAAGCTGCTGCAAAATCCGACAACGGGGGTGATGGCCGGCACGCTGCACATGGCCGGGCAGGTTGAAGGTAATCTGGGCGTGAGTGAACCAACGTCTATCGGTGTGAGCGCTGTGCCATAGCGCTTGTACCTGAGAAGTTTTGTTGGCGGCGGTCGCGCCCGGATCAGAGCGGATGCTAGTCTTGCGCAACGCTGTTGTCAGGGAGCCCACATGGGCAATCACAAGATCGAAATTCGCCGCAGTAACGTCGAGAAAATCCTGCTGGCGGCGGAAAAGGTTTTCGCCGAAAAAGGCTTCGGCAGCACCGCCATGGCGGACATCGCCGCCGAAGTGCAGTTGCCGCGTTCCAATCTGCATTACTACTTCAGCACCAAGAGCGAGCTTTACAGCGCGGTGCTGTTCGATCTGCTGGAAGTGTGGAAGCAGGACGCGCTGTGCTTCGAGATGTTCGACGACCCGCGCGTGGTGCTGAGCAGTTACATCCGCGCCAAGATGAATCATTCGCGCAGCCGGCCCTATGGCTCGAAAGTCTGGGCCAACGAGATCATCCACGGCGCGCCGACCCTGGGCGAAGCGCTGGATGCGAGCCTGTATGACTGGGCGAAGATGAAGGAAGCGAAGATTCGCCAGTGGGTCGAGGACAAGCGGATCCTGCCGGTGGAGCCCTCGGGTTTGCTGTACATGATCTGGGCGTCGACGCAGCATTACGCGGACTTTGATCATCAGGTGAACATTCTCAATGATCACCAGCCGTTGTCGGATATGCAGTTCGAGCGGGCGGTGCAGACCGTGACGGGGGTGATTTTGCGCGGGATCGGGCTGGAGCCTTGAAGAGCACCATCAAGGGCTTACCCTCACCCCAGCCCTCTCCCAGAGGGAGAGGGGGCCGACCGAGGTGTATTGAGAGGTACATCGACCTGAAAGACCGTGTCGATTATGGATTTGATCGTTCCCACGCTCCGCGTGGGAATGCTTCCAGGGACGCTCCGCGTTCCAATGGGACGCAGAGCGTCCCGGGCTGCATTCCCACGCAGGAGCGTGGGAACGATCAATCAAACCGCGACGTGGTAGGGGTTGCGCGGATCATGATTCCAGTCCAGAAACGGCTTGCCCGTGTCCATCGGCACCATCTCGATGCAGTCGGCCACGGGGCAGGTGATCTGGCACAGGTTGCAGCCCACACATTCCTCATCGATCACTTCATATTTATGCGTGCCGTCGGCCTGTTTCAGACTGCCGATCGCCTGGTGTGAGGTGTCCTCACAAGCGATGTGGCAACGCCCGCAACCAATGCACGCCTCCTGGTCGATCTTCGCGATCACCTGGTAGTTGATATCGAGGTACTTCCAATCCGTGGTGTTACCCACGGCGCGCCCGGAAAATTCGGCGATATTGGCGTAGCCCTGGCTGTCCATCCACCGCGACAGGCCATCCTTCATCTCTTCGACAATGCGGAAACCATGCAGCATCGCCGCCGTGCACACCTGCACCGCACCGCTGCCCAGCGCCATGAACTCAGCGGCGTCGCGCCAGCTGCCGATGCCACCAATGCCGCAGATCGGCAAGCCCTGGGTCTGCGGATCACGGGCAATTTCCGCGACCATGTTCAGCGCAATCGGCTTGACCGCCGAACCGCAATAACCGCCGTGGGTGCTTTTGCTGCCGACGGTGGGCAGGGCGACCATGTGGTCCAGGTCGACGCTGGTGATCGAGTTGATCGTGTTGATCAGCGACACCGCATCGGCGCCACCACGATGTGCCGCCCGGGCAGCGACGCGGATGTCGGTGATGTTCGGGGTGAGTTTGACGATCACCGGCAGCGAGCAGAACGTCTTGCACCAGCGCGTCACCTGCTCGACATACTCCGGCACTTGGCCGACCGCCGCGCCCATGCCGCGTTCGGGCATGCCGTGGGGGCAGCCGAAGTTCAGTTCGATGCCGTCGGCGCCAGTGGCCTCGACCAGCGGCAGGATGTGTTTCCACGACTCCTCGACACACGGCACCATCAGCGACACGATCAGCGCGCGATCCGGCCAATCCTTCTTCACTCGGGTGATTTCACGCAGGTTGATTTCCAGCGAGCGGTCGGTGATCAGTTCGATGTTGTTGATGCCCAGCACTTCGCGATTGGCGCCGTAATGCGCCGAGTAACGCGAGGAAACGTTGACCGCCGCCGGATCCTCACCCAAGGTTTTCCAGACCACGCCACCCCAGCCCGCTTCGAAGGCGCGGACCACGTTGTAGGCCTTGTCGGTGGGCGGTGCGGAAGCCAGCCAGAACGGGTTGGGCGCTTTGATACCGGCGAAGACTATCGAGAGATCGGCCATTTACGCAGCCTCCACGTTGAGCATCAGTTGAGCGTTGATCGCCTCGGCGGCGCGTTTGCCGTGCTGCACTGCTTGCACGGTGAGGTCCTGATCGAGGCTGGTGCAGTCGCCGCCGGCATACACGCCGGGGACGCTGGTGCGCAGGTGTTCATCGACCTCGATGCGTTCGCCCTGACGTTTGAGCTCGCGCGCCAACGGATCGCTGAGAGCGCTGTCATCGAAGCTCTGGCCGATGGCTTTGAAGATCGCATCGGCAGCCAGCTCGAAGGTTTCTCCGGTGGTTTGCAGACGGCCTTCAACCAGATCGGTGCGGGCGAAACGCATGCCGCGCACGCGGCCCTGATCATCGAGCAACACTTGCTCCGGCTGGGCCCAGGTCAGCAATCGCACCTGATTGGCTTTGGCGATGTCCTGCTCATGGTGGGTGGCGCCCATGTCTGCCGCACCACGGCGATACACCAGATTAACGTCGCGCGCGCCGAGGCGGGCCATTTGCACGGCCATGTCGATCGCGGTGTTGCCGGCGCCGAGAACGATGCAGCGTTCGGCCAAGGGCAGTTGCGTGAGGTCATCGGCCTGGCGCAGTTCGCGGATGTAGTCGGTGGCGGCGAGCAGGCCCGGCGCGTCTTCGTGGGCCAGACCGAGTTGCTTGCTGGCATTCAGGCCGAGGCCGAGGAATACCGCGTCAAACTGATGATGCAGTTCGCTGAGAGTAAGATTTGCACCGAGTTTCTGGCCGTGGCGGATTTCAATGCCGCCAATCTGCAGGAGAAAGTCCAGCTCCTTCTGCGCGTAGTCATCGACCAGTTTGTACTTGGCGATGCCGTACTCGTTGAGCCCGCCGGCCTTTTCCCGTGCTTCGAAAATCACCACATCATGCCCGTGCATCGCGCTGCGATGGGCGCAGGACAACCCGGCCGGCCCGGCGCCGACCACGGCGATACGTTTGCCTGTGGCCGGGGCGCGCTGGAACGGATGCTCGGCGAAATGCGCGTTGTCCACGGCATAACGTTGCAGCAGACCAATCAGCACCGGCGCGCACTCCTGCGCGTTGTTGCGCACGCAGGCCTGCTGGCAGAGGATTTCCGTTGGACAGACCCGCGCGCAACTGCCGCCGAGGATGTTTGCCGAGAGGATCTTTTGCGCTGCGCCCTGTACGTTGTCCTGATGGATGTTGCGGATGAACGACGGAATGTCGATTTCGCTGGGGCATGCATTGACGCAAGGCGCGTCGTAGCAATACAGGCAGCGCGACGCCTCCAGGTGAGCTTGCCGGGCATTGAGCGGCGGCGCCAGATCAGTGAAATGGCCGGCGAGGGCGGCCGCGCTTTCGTGCGGGTGGGGGAGGTGGTTCAGGGTCTCGATCACGGTTTATGGCCTCATGGCTAATTGAGGTGCCGCCTCTGGTGGGCAGTGGTTGATCGTTCCCACGCTCTGCGTGGGAATGCCTCAAGGGACGCTCTGCGTTCCAATGGGACGCAGAGCGTCCCGGGCTGCATTCCCACGCAGAGCATGGGAACGATCACTAGGGGTCAGCGTTTAACGGCAGTCGGCTTATGCAACTCCGCCCGCTTGCTCAACAAATCAAACACCGCCGGGTAGGCCGGCCGTTCGATGTAGCGTCCGGCGCCGCGTTCGGCGCGCAGGTCGCCGTCGGCCCAGACCACACGGCCCTGGCTGACGGTGTGGCTCGGCACGCCGCGCACGGTCTTGCCTTCGAAGATGTTGAAGTCCACCTGCTGATGGTGGGTCTTGGCGGATATGGTCCGTGTGCCTTGCGGATCCCACAGCACCAGATCGGCATCGGCGCCCACGCGGATCGCACCTTTGCGTGGATAGAGATTGAATATCTTCGCTGTGTTGGTGGAGGTCAGCGCAACGAAATCCTGCATCGACAATCGCCCGGAGTTGACGCCTTCATCCCACAACACTGCCATGCGGTCTTCGATACCGGCGGTGCCGTTGGGAATCTTGCTGAAGTCGTCGCGGCCGGCGGCTTTCTGCTCGGCGCAGAAGCAGCAGTGGTCGGTGGCGGTGGTGTGCAGATTGCCGTTCTGCAGCCCGTGCCACAGCGCCTCCTGATGGCCGCGCGGACGGAACGGCGGGCTCATCACGTAGCCGGCGGCGGTCTGCCAGTCCGGGTGTTGATAGACGCTGTCGTCGAGCAGCAAGTGCCCGGCCAGCACCTCGCCGTAAACCGGCTGGCCCTTGCTGCGTGCGTAGGTGATTTCGTCCAGAGCTTCCTTGGTGGAAACGTGCACCAGATACAACGGCGTGCCGATGGTTTCGGCAATGCGGATCGCCCGGCTCGCGGCTTCACCTTCGACCTGCGAAGGCCGCGACAGCGGATGCGCTTCCGGCCCGGTAATGCCCTGGGCCATCAGCTTGCGTTGCAGGTGATAGACCAGCTCGCCATTTTCCGCGTGCACGGTCGGCACCGCACCAAGTTCCAGGCAGCGCTCGAAACTCGCCACCAGAGTGTCGTCGGCGGCCATGATCGCGTTCTTGTAGGCCATGAAATGCTTGAAGCTGTTGATGCCGTGGTGGCTGACCAGCTCGGCCATTTCCTCGCGCACCTGCTCGCTCCACCAGGTGATCGCGACGTGGAAGCCATAGTCCGACGCAGACTTTTGCGCCCAGCCGCGCCACTGATGAAACGCTTCCATCAGCGATTGCTGCGGATTGGGAATAACGAAGTCGATGATCGAGGTAGTGCCGCCGGCCAGGCCGGCAGCGGTGCCGCTGTAGAAATCTTCGCTGGCAACGGTGCCCATGAACGGCAGTTGCATATGCGTATGCGGGTCGATGCCGCCGGGCATCAGGTATTGGCCACTGCCGTCGAGCATTTCTGCGCCGGCGGGAATGTCGAGGTTTTCACCAATGGCTTTGATCACGCCGTCAGCGCAATAGACGTCGGCGCGGTAACTTTCATCATGGGTAACAACGGTGGCGCCACGGATCAACAGAGACATTCCGGATTCCTCGCAGGCATGACCGACTTGTGCCGGTTCTAGATGTTTTATTGAAGTACAGCGGCGCAGTTCGTATTCCTGTCATCGCTGTCAGGAATAGAAACTAGTCGCGATTTCAAGAATGATCAAGAATATTTTTTATAAGCTTATAGCTCTTTCAAGCTATTGATAAATAAGGATAAATAATGGAAATCACCAAAATGGTGAGGCTGCTCACCATTTTGACGCACTTGACAGGATGGAAATATGAGCAAGATTTCCTATGTGAAATCAGCCGCTTGAAGTTGTGCTGCGGTTGCGGGTTCACCGACAAAAATAAATGCAGTGCACCAGTTTGAGTCCTGACACTTCGGACAACTTGCCCGACGTTTAGCCTGAGCGTTCAGACAAGTTTTCCCGGACTCATTGAATATTCAATTAAAACTGATGAATATCAGAAAGTTGCAAAGCATCCAGTGCACCGCCCAAGCGTTAAGCGCCAGACCCGGCACGTTTATTGATGCCGCCGCTGACACCATGGCCGGTGCATGAAAGTTGTCAGTTCCTCCGGCCATCGTCCGGCTGGCGCCTTATGCGCCAGCCGCCTGATGAGCAAAAAATAATCAGAAGAACAGTGGAGCGGCCATGCAACAGACCAGATCACAAGTGACCGAGCGCGACGGCTTGTACGAGCTCGAAGCGGGCGGTGATGTCCTCGACAGTCCCCGCTACAACCACGACATGGCACCGACCAAGGTGCGCGAACGCACCTGGAACAAATGGCACATCACCGCGCTGTGGGTCGGGATGTCGATTTGCGTGCCGACCTACACCCTCGGCGGCGTGCTCACCGCCTATTTCGGCTTGAGCGTCGGCGAAGCGCTGCTGGCGATTCTGTTCGCCAACGTCATCGTGTTGATTCCACTGACCCTCAATGCTTTCCCCGGCACCAAGTACGGCATTCCGTTTCCGGTGCTGCTGCGCTCGTCGTTCGGCATTCTCGGTTCCAACGTGCCGTGCCTGATCCGCGCGTTGGTGGCGTGTGGCTGGTTCGGCATCCAGACCATGTTCGGCGGACTGGCGATTCACCTGTTTCTCGGCTCGGTGTTCGAGGGCTGGAAATCCCTCGGCGGCACCGGCGAGGTGATCGGTTTCATGGTGTTCTGGGCGCTGAATCTGTGGGTGGTGATTCGCGGTGCCGAGTCGATCAAATGGCTGGAAACCTTGTCGGCGCCGTTACTGGTGGCGGTGGGCATAGGCCTGCTGGTGTGGGCGATGCCCAATGTGTCGATGACTGAGTTGCTGGCGATCCCGCCCAAGCGTCCGGAAGGCGCCAGCGTGGTCAGTTATTTCGCAGCAGGGCTGACGGCGATGGTCGGGTTCTGGGCCACGCTGTCGCTGAACATTCCCGACTTCAGCCGCTACGCCAAGAGCCAGAAGGATCAGATCCTCGGGCAGATTTTCGGCCTGCCGCTGACCATGTTCCTCTTCGCCGCGCTGGGCGTGGTGATGACCGCCGCATCGGTGAAACTGGTCGGCGTCACCGTGTCCGATCCGGTCACGCTGATCGGGCATATCCAGAGCCCGGTGTGGGTGGCGGTGGCCATGGCGCTGATCATCGTTGCCACACTGTCGACCAACACCGCCGCCAATATCGTCTCGCCAACCAATGACTTCCAGAACATCGCGCCGAAGGTGATCAACCGCACCAAAGCGGTGTTGCTCACCGGTCTGGTCGGGCTGGTGCTGATGGGCCATGAACTGCTGAAAAAGCTTGGCCTGATCGTTTCCGACATCAGCCTGGAAACCGTGTATTCGAACTGGCTGCTGGGCTACTCAAGCCTGCTCGGGCCGATCGCCGGGATCATGGTGGTGGATTATTTCCTGATCAAGAAACAGCGACTGGACCTCGCCGGGCTGTACCGCGATGACGTGTATCCGGCGTGGAACTGGGCCGGTTTTCTTGCCTTTGGCGTGCCGGTGGCGCTGACCTTGCTGTCGCTGGGCAGCGATGCGTTCAGCTGGTTCTACAGCTATGGCTGGTTCACCGGCTCGGCGCTGGGCGGGATTATTTATTACGGGTTGTGCGTGATGCGGGCGCAGCCTTCTGCCGTGAAAACCGCGGTGTAACACATGATCGTTCCCACGCTCTGCGTGGGAATGCAGCCCGGGACGCTCCGCGTCCCAACAGCGGACGCAGAGCGTCCATGGATGAATGCCCACGCAGAGCATGGGCACTATCGGCATCAGCATTGAGGAGATCACCATGAACGCAGCCGTAGACGTTCTGAAGTCCACCCATCAGCACATCAACCGCGATCGCCTCTGGGCCTCGCTCATGGAACTGGCCAGACTCGGCGCCACGGTCAAGGGCGGCGTCTGTCGCCTGGCCCTGACCGACCTCGACCGCCAGGCCCGCGACCTGTTCGTGCAGTGGTGCAAGGACGCCGGTTGCAGCGTCACGGTCGATGCCGTGGGCAACATTTTCGCCCGCCGCGCCGGGCGCAACCCGAACCTGCCGCCGGTGATGACCGGCAGCCACATCGACACTCAACCCACCGGTGGCAAGTTCGACGGTTGCTTCGGCGTGCTCGCTGGCGTCGAAGTGCTGCGCACCCTCAACGACCTCGGCGTGGAAACCGAAGCGCCGCTGGAAGTGGTGGTCTGGACCAACGAAGAGGGCTCTCGCTTCGCCCCGTGCATGATGGGCTCCGGAGTCTTCGCCGAGAAATTCACCCTCGAAGAAACCCTCGCCAAGGTCGACGCCGACGGTGTCACCGTCGGCGAAGCGCTGAATGCCATCGGCTACGCCGGCCCGCGCAAGGTCAGCGGGCACGCAGTCGGCGCCTATTTCGAAGCGCACATCGAGCAAGGCCCGATCCTCGAGGACGAAGAGAAAACCATCGGCGTGGTACTCGGCGCGCTCGGGCAGAAGTGGTTCGACCTGAAATTGCGCGGCGTCGAAGCTCACGCCGGCCCGACGCCGATGCACTTGCGCAAGGACGCTCTGGTCGGGGCTTCGGTGGTCGTCGGCGCCGTCAACCGCGCCGCCCTCGGCCATCAGCCCCACGCCTGCGGCACGGTCGGCTGCCTGCAAGCCTATCCCGGCTCGCGCAACGTGATCCCCGGCGAAGTGCGCATGACCCTCGACTTCCGGCATCTGGAGCCGGCGCGGCTGGATTCGATGATTGCCGAAGTGAAACAAGTCATCGAGGCGACCTGCGAAGAGCACGGCCTCACCTACGAACTGACCCCGACCGCCGACTTCCCGCCGCTGTACTTCGAAAAGGGCTGCGTGGAGGCGGTGCGCGGTGCCGCGAAAGGGCTGGGTCTGTCGCACATGGACATTGTCAGTGGCGCCGGGCATGACGCGATTTTCCTCGCCGAACTAGGCCCGGCCGGGATGATCTTCGTGCCGTGCGAGGGTGGGATCAGCCATAACGAAATCGAGAATGCCGCACCGGATGATCTCGCGGCGGGGTGTGCGGTGTTGCTAAGGGCAATGCTCGCGGCTTCGGCGATGGTGGCGGCCAGCGAGCGTGCCGCCTAAGGTAAACACACCAAGCAAACCTGTGGGAGCGAGCCTGCTCGCGAATGCGCCGGGTCAGTCACCGAATGGTCTATCTGACCCAGCGCTTTCGCGAGCAGGCTCGCTCCCACAGGGGATTTCTGGCGATTTTGAGGCTGTGGCACGATCCCGAGCCGCTGCGGTCGTACTCTTCACCTAGCCGCATCACAGTGTGGAGATCCAATGAGCCAGGAAGTCCTGACCACCGAAACCAACCGTCGCCAGTTGCAGCAGATCATCGCCGGGCTGTCGGACGGGGTGATTCTGCTGGAACTCGACAAAAGCATTCTCTGGGCCAACGAAGCGGCGCTGACCATGCACGGTGTCAGCACCATCGGTGATCTGGGCAGCAACGCCGACGAGTATGCCAAACGCTTCACGCTGCGCTATCGCAACAATCATGTCTTGCCGCCGGACAACTACCCGATCAGCCGCGTCGCCCGCTGCGAGACGTTCAATGATGTGCTGATCGAAGTCTCGTCCGTGGACGACCCGGAGCGGGTCTGGGTGCATAGCGTGCGCAGCATGGTGCTGACCGACCGCGTCGGCCAGCCCGAGTCGCTGGTGCTGATCATGAGCGACGTCACCGATTGGGCCAACGCTGAGCTGCGTTTCGAAAAAACCTTCAATGCCAACCCTGCACCGGCAGTGATCTGCCGACTCAGCGATTTGCGTTACATCAAGGTCAACCCGGGCTTTCTGGAAATGACCGGCTATACCCGCGATCAGGTGATCGGCACCTCGGCGTATGAAATCGATATTTTCGAACAGGCCGATCAGCGCGATCTGGCCGTTCAGCGCTTGCGCGATGTCGCGACCATTCCGCAGATGCAGGCAGAACTGCGCCTCCCCGACGGTGGCAGTAAACAGGTGATCGTTGCCGGTCAGCCGCTGCTGCTCAATGACGAGAATTGCATGCTGTTCTCTTTCGTCGACATGGAGCCCCGGCGCCGGGTCGAAGTGGCCTTGCGTCAGAGCGAGGAGCGCTTTGCCAAGGCTTTTCGTCTGACTCCGGTGCCGATTCTGATCTGCACCGCTGAAAAGCAGGAGGTCATCGACGTCAACCAGGCATTCCTCGATACCCTGGCCTATGACAGCGATGACGTACTCGGCAAAACCGTGACGCAATTGAGCTTCATCCACGATGACGGCGCGCGCACCCGGTTATTGTCGGCGCTGGCGAAGAACGGCCGGGTCGATCGGGTCGATGTGCCGGTGCGCAAGAAGGACGAGGAGTTGTTGGAATGTGCGGTCTCGGCCGACACCGTGAACATTCACGACACGTCCTGCTACCTGCTGGTGTTGATGGACATGACCGAGCGCAAGCGCACTGAGCTTGAGCTGGTCGCGGCGATTGAAGAGGTGATGAAGGATGCGTCGTGGTTCAGCCGGACGCTGATCGAAAAGCTGGCCAACGTGAAGAAGATCAACTCGCCGCAGCTGCCAAGTGCCTCGTTCACTGACCTGACGGCCCGTGAGCGCGATGTCCTGGGCTTGATCTGTGAAGGTCTGGCAGACAAGGAGATCGCTGCGCGGTTGAAGCTGGCGCCCAATACCGTGCGCAATCATGTGGCCACCGTGTACTCGAAAATCGATGTGCATAGCCGCAGCGAGGCGATCGTCTGGGCTCGGGAGCGCGGTTTGTTTTCGGGAGAGTGGGGCACCAAGGGCCAGCGTTGAGGGGTGCAAATGCACTAGTTACAAGGGTGCAAATTCATGTATTGGCCAAGGCGTTGTGTTCTTAGGCTGGTGGGGTGCGGTGTAGACCATTTCGGGTTTGCGATCGTGCCCCTTTTGAAACAGTCATAGGAACAACGTCAATGATGAATCTTGCGCAGTTGCGCGCTCGGCTCGAGCACAGTTTTGCGCCGCTGGCTTGTGAGTGTTCGGTGGATGGTGATCATTCGCTGACGGTCAAGTTGTATCACCGGGATTCGGGGCAGGTGGATCTGGTGATCAGCGGGCTGGATCTGGCTTCGCTGCGTACGCCTGGGGCGGTCGAGGCGTTGGTGGATGAGTTGAGGTATGAGCTTGAGAGCAATTCCTTGCGTTCTTCGCGGGATCCGGATTTGGCTTAGTGCGCTTTGGGTCTTGGCGGCCTTTGGGCCGGCCATGCTCGGGGGGGGGGTGGGTGTATATCCGTTTCTGCGGGTGTTGCGGCTGGCGGTTTCGCCCTTACGGCGAGTCACCTTTTCCAAACGCCGAAAAGGTAACCGAAAAGGCTTGCTCCTGCGTTCGGCCCTCGCAGGCTCGGGTTCCTTCGCTCCGGGACTGATCCGGGCGCAGCGGCTACGGTTTGCTTCGCTGCACCTCCTTCCGCTGTGTACGACTGCGTCGTACGGTCGCTGCGCTCCCACGCCCGGATCAATCCCTCCACTCAGCCTTCCGACGTCGCCTGTGAATCAAGATCAAAAGCGGTACTCGAGCTAACGCTCATCGTGTTGGGTGGTGGGGCGGCTTGCTTGCTTTGATTTTGCTTTTCTGTGGGAGCGAGCCTGCTCGCGATGAGGCCCTCGCCGACGACCATAATCCCAATCCAGCCCTCTACCGGAAACACCCCGCAAAACCGACAGCCAATCCCACCCAATCTCCCCAATCCACTGGCGCTAACAAGGCGCTCAGCTATAAAGAATGAGTGGTCAGGTCTTCCGCGGCCGGTTGGGTTGCGGGAGTTTGTCTCCCTTTACCGCGGGTCGTCCTATGAATAATCCTGGGAAACGCGTATTGCCGTTGGCTTTTCTTGCTGTGCTGTTGGCCGGTTGTTCCAGTCCTCCACCGCCTGCGCCTGTCGCGCCGCCGCCTCCGCCGGAACGTCGGTGTGAGGTGCTGGAGAATACTGAGGTTGCCGGGGATATGTATGTCGATGGGCAAGTAACGCGCCACATCACCACTACCCGTTGCATAACCCAATAAGATTCGCGATTCCTCGATTGCACGAAGCCTGAAACCCAGCAGTGACCCTGTGGGAGCGAGCCTGCTCGCGAATGCGTGATATCAGTCAAAACATAGCTGACTGACCCAACGCTTTCGCGAGCAGGCCCGCTCCCACAAGGGTCAGGTATCTGCCCTGGAAATCAGGACAGGAATCCGCCATCCACATTCAGCGCCACACCAGTGGTGTAGCTCGACGCATCGCTGGCCAAGTACAGCACCGCGCCGGCCATTTCGCTTGGATCGGCTACGCGTTTGAGCGGGATCTGGGTCAATGCCTGTTTCAGAATCGCATCGTTCTTGACCAGCGCCGAGGCGAATTTGGTGTCGGTCAGGCCAGGGAGCAGGGCGTTGCAGCGGATGCCGAATTGCGCGCATTCCTTGGCGAAGACTTTGGTCATGTTGATGACCGCCGCTTTGGTTACCGAATAGATGCCCTGGAAAATGCCCGGCGAGATGCCGTTGATCGAGGCGACGTTGATGATGCTGCCGCCACCGTTTTCTCGCATGAGCTTGCCGGCTTCGACCGACATGAAGAAGTAGCCACGAATGTTCACATCGACGGTCTTCTGGAACGCACCGAGATCGGTGTCGAGCACGTTGCAGAATTGCGGGTTGGTCGCGGCGTTGTTGACCAGGATGTCGAGGCGGCCGAATTGTTCCTTGATCCCGGCGAAGACCTGGCTGATCTGCTCCATCTCACCGATGTGGCAGGCCACGGCTGTTGCCTTGCCGCCGGCGGCGGTGATGGCGTCGGCGACGTGTTGGCAGCCTTCGAGCTTGCGGCTCGAAACAATTACATGGGCGCCTTGCTGGGCCAGCAGTTTGGCGATGGCTTCACCGATGCCACGGCTGGCACCGGAGACGAAAGCGATTTTGCCGTCGAGGTCGAACAACTGAGTCTTGGACATGGGTTTCCCTTGTTGGAAGTCTTGTTATTGGCCCGGATCAGAGGCTGGATTTCTCGATGACCTGCAGGCTCATCTGCTCCAGCAGTTTGTTCATGTGAATGAACTGCGCGAAGCGTTTGTCCTGCGTCTGGCCATGGTAGAAGCGGTAGTAGATCTGCTGCACGATGCCGGCCAGGCGGAACAGGCCGTAGGTGTAGTAGAAGTCGAAATTGTCGATGCGGATGCCCGAGCGCTCGGCGTAGTAGTCGACGAATTCGCGGCGGGTCAGCATGCCCGGTGCGTGGCTTGGCTGGCGGCGCATCAGTTGCACCGGTGCCGGGTCGCCGGCTTCGATCCAGTAGGCGAGGGTGTTGCCCAGGTCCATCAGCGGGTCGCCGAGGGTGGTCAGTTCCCAGTCGAGCACACCGATGATCTGCATCGGATTGGCCGGGTCGAGGATGACGTTGTCGAAGCGATAGTCGTTGTGGACGATGCTCGAGGTCGGGTGGTCGGCCGGCATCTTGTCGTTGAGCCAGGCTTTGACTGCTTCCCAGTGCGGCGCGTCCGGGGTCAGGGCTTTTTCGTAGCGCTCGCTCCAGCCCTTGATCTGCCGCGCGACGTAGCCTTCGGGCTTGCCCAGATCGCCGAGGCCGCAGGTGTTGTAATCGACCCGGTGCAGTTCGACGAACCGGTCGATGAAGCTTTTGCACAGCGCTTCGGTTTTCGCCGAATCAAGGCCCAGTTCCGGCGGCAGTTCGGCGCGCAGGATGATGCCTTTGACCCGTTCCATCACATAGAACTCGGCGCCGATGACGGCTTCGTCAGTGCAATGCACGTAGGCCTTCGGGCAATACGGAAAGCCGTCGCGCAGTTGGTTGAGAATGCGGAATTCACGGCCCATGTCGTGGGCGGATTTGGCTTTGTGGCCAAACGGCGGGCGGCGCAGAACGAATTCCTGCTCCGGATATTCCAGCAGGTAGGTCAGGTTCGACGCGCCGCCGGGAAACTGGCTGATCTGCGGAGTGCCGGTCAGGCCGGGAATGTGCGCCTTGAGGTACGGATCGATCAGGCTGGCATCGAGTTCTTCGCCCGCGCGGATCCGGGTGGACTGGTCAGTAAGCGCCATGCTTATCCCTTCTGCTTATTTTGGAGGCCAGACATCATTGGCTAATCTAATGGTGCGCTCGGGTGCTCACAAGCGCGAGTCGGTCTTATAGGTTAGCGTGTTGCTGGATAATCAACTTTGAGAATGGGACAAAGATCGGCGCAGACCGAGGATCCCGTGCGAGTTAATGCACGCGTTGGTTGTTCAACTTGGGCGGCAGGGCGACAGGCGTCAGCACCGGTTGTCCGGAGAAAAACGCCATCAGGTTTTTCCCCACCAGTTCAACGGTGCCTTGGGTGGCTTCGGGGGAAAGCCCGGCGACGTGGGGAGTCAGCACAACGTTGCTGAGGTGTTTCAGGGCGTCGGGCACTTCCGGTTCGTGATCGAACACGTCCAGCGCTGCGCCGGCGATACGACGTTGTTCGAGTGCAGTGATCAGGTCTGCCGTTGCGATAACACTGGCGCGGGCGATGTTGACGATAAATCCCTTGGGGCCGAGGGCATCGAGCACGGCTCGCGTCACCAGATGTTGAGTAGCAATGCCACCGGGCGTGGCAACGACCAGAAAGTCCGAGGCTCGCGCCAGATCGGTCGGTGTTGAGCAGAACGCATAAGCGACGTCGCTGCGCACCTGGCGGTTGTGGTAGCTGATCTGCATGTCGAAACCCAGCTCCGCACGCTTGGCAATCGCCATGCCCACCGCGCCCAGTCCGAGGATGCCCAGACGCTTGCCGGCCAGCGACGGGCGCATGATTTTCGGCCATTCACCGCGGCGCACGGCGGCATCGCAGCGCGGGATGTCGCGGACCAATGCCAGCAGCAATGCCATCGCATGATCGGCCACTGACGAGGCGTTGACTCCGGCGCCATTGGTGACGGTGATGCCACGGTCACTGGCTGCTTGCAGATCGACCTGTTCATAACCGGCGCCGATCACCGTGATGATTTTCAGGGCGGGCAGGGCGCTGATCTCTTGCGCAGTCAGGCCCAGTGGGCCGCGAGTAAGCACGGCATCGATGCGACTGCCATGAGTGGCGATGGCTTGCGCGCGTTCGGCTGGCGTTGGTGCAAGAATCAGGTGGAAACCCTGATGCTCGAGAATCGGCAGATAGTCATTGATCGTTTCAACCAGTACCAGAACGGTTGCGGGCATTGCGCGGCTCCTGTGATTGGCGGCGGGTGGGTCGCGAAAGTCGACTCAGAGTGCTGAATCCGCAGCGGCTTGGCAATCGTTGCATTCACGCAGTGGTGCTTTGATTCTGGACGGGTTCGTGGAACAAGCAAGTACGCAGGCATGGCGCACGACCCATCAGCTGACGTATTGCGCAACACCATTACCGAACGACCAGTTCTCTTTCTTCACCTCCAGCAGATTGATGAACACATCCTCCAGGCGAATGCCCAGTTGCGCATGCAGTCGCTCGGCAATGGTTTTGAACAGCAATTGTTTCTTTTCCACGCTGCGCCCTTCGCTGATGGTGATCTGGATGAACACCACGCCGTCGCTGCGCTGGATGCCGAGGTATTGCGGGTCGTACACGAAGTGCTGGCCATCGTGCTCATTGAGAATCTGGAAGTTGTCGTGTTCGGGGACATCGATACAGCTGCGCAGGGCGGCGTAGATCTGTTCGCCGATGCGCCTGGCGAAAGTGGGGTCGGGGTTTTGCTGGATGTCGACGCGGACCAGTGGCATGGGAGGCTCCTTGGGTTATGGCTTCTCACACGCTAGATCAAGGGCAGGGTTCTGGCAGGTAATTGGTCTGGAATATTGCAAATACCGTGTATGAGGAGGCTTACGTGACTCGCGGATTTTGCCTACGGGAATGGCAGATGCGTCTGCTGGTCAGCGTGAATGGAACAGTTTGATGATAAGGGCATGACGATAGCCGTCGATGTGCATGCAAATGCTGACACCGATCCGCCAGCAGCCAAGCAGGGCAAAATGTTCCATAACGATCGCGAAAATCTGGAGCTCGACAGGCTGGAAAACGAATCAAGGAAACTCGTGGCTGAATGGAAAAAGCTTCAGGCTGAAGAGAAAAAGTTATCAAGGGAGACGAAGCTCTATCCAATTGCAGTGTTTGGTGGAGTCTTGACTGCAATCACCGCAGTGGCAGGGTTTTTCTTCAAGTTGTGAGTCTTCATGCTTCACGACCGTCAGGCGCATTATTCAAAGGTTAATCAGTATGAGCACATATGACCGTAAGGCACGACTGGAGCAAATTGAGCGAGAGTTCGCAGAATATGACGAAGCGGTGCGCAATAGAGACAAGCGCGAAAATGGCAAGCTCTGGTTGCTCTTCGGCTTCGGGCTGTACTGCGTTTTATTGGGTTTCATGCTCGGCATATCGCTCTAGGCGCATTCGATGACGCATGGGTGGGTGCAAAACGTATCCGTTTGCGGCATCTGACGTATCCATAAACGACCTTGTTTTTTCCATAAACGACCATCCTTGGGTCTGCTCCGCACAACCATTCCTCAGCTAAGTCTTTGCTTGCATTGATTTATCGCGGAGAATCGCGCCCCTGTTTCGGCCGGAGCATGTCTGTCGGTTTTTTCCGACGCGTCCTGACCGAGTGGCAAGTGACCGGAAAGCGGAGATCCGACCGGATGAATGATCAGGCCAATAGCCTCGAAAAGCGCTTCGACGCAGCAGCACCCGCTGAACTTTCGAGCTGGAATCGCCAGGACACCACCTGGATGCTGGGACTGTTTGGGACGGCCATTGGCGCCGGCACCCTGTTTTTGCCGATCAACGCAGGATTGGGTGGCTTCTGGCCGCTGGTGATCCTCGCGCTGCTGGCATTTCCGATGACGTTTTACGCGCACCGTGGCCTGACCCGTTTTGTCCTGTCCGGTCGCGAAGGCGCCGATATCACCGAAGTGGTCGAGCAGCATTTCGGTATCAAGGCCGGTGCCTTGATCACGCTGCTGTACTTTTTTGCCATCTTCCCGATCCTGCTGATCTACAGCGTCGGCCTGACCAACACGGTCGCCAGTTTCCTCGAACACCAACTGCACATCACGCCGCCACCGCGCGCATTGCTGTCGTTCGTGCTGATTCTCGGCCTGCTGGCCGTGGTGCGTTGCGGTGAGCAAGCGATCGTCAAGGCCATGAGCCTGATGGTCTATCCGTTCATCGTTGCGCTGCTGTTCCTTGCCGTGTACCTGATTCCGCACTGGAACGGCGGCATCCTCGCCACCGCCTCGCAAGTGCCGGCGCCGTCAGCGTTGCTGCACACGCTGTGGCTGGCGATTACGGTGATGGTGTTCTCGTTCAACCATTCGCCGATCATCTCGGCGTTCGCGATGGACCAGAAGCGTCGTTACGGTGTGCACGCCGACGAGCGCAGCTCACAGATCCTCGCGCGCGCTCATGCATTGATGGTCATTTTGGTGCTGTTCTTCGTATTCAGTTGCGTGCTGACCCTGTCGCCGGAGCAACTGGCTGAGGCGAAAGAGCAGAATCTGTCGATCCTGTCGTACCTGGCCAACCACTTCAGCAACCCGACCATCGAGTTTGCGGCGCCGTTGATTGCGTTTGTGGCGATCTCCAAGTCGTTCCTCGGTCATTACATCGGGGCCAGCGAAGGCCTCAAGGGCCTGATCGTCAAAAGCGGCAGACGTCCGGGCGCCAAGGCGCTGGATCGCATCGTGGCGGCGTTCATGCTGGTGATCTGCTGGATCGTCGCAACGCTTGATCCGAGCATCCTGGGCATGATCGAAACCGTCGGTGGGCCGGTGATTGCGGCAATCCTGTTCCTGATGCCGATGTACGCGATTCGCAATGTGCCAGCGATGGCGCGCTATCGCGGTCAGGCGTCGAACGTGTTTGTTACGGCGGTGGGACTGGTGGCGATTTCGGCGCTGGTTTACAAGCTGGCTGTGTAATGACTGATCGTTCCCACGCTCTGCGTGGGAACGCCTCTTGTGACGCTCTGCGTCACGCTTGGGGACGCAGAGCGTCCGGGGCTGCATTCCCACGCGGAGCGTGGGAACGATCAAAAAAAACGCCGCTCATCTCACGATGGGCGGCGTTTTTTATTGCCTTGCAGCGTTAGGCTTGAACGACCGGGATCTTGGCGTTCGCAGCAGCTTCACGGAACTCGGCGATCTGGTCGAAGGACAGGTAGCGGTAGACATCGGCCGCCATGCTGTCGATCTTGCCAGCGTATTCCATGTACTCCTCGACGGTCGGCAGGCGACCCAGGATCGAAGCAACGGACGCCAGCTCGGCCGAGGCCAGGTAGACGTTCGCGCCGTCGCCCAGACGGTTCGGGAAGTTACGGGTCGACGTCGAGACCACGGTGCTGTTCGGCTCAACGCGTGCCTGGTTACCCATGCACAGCGAGCAGCCTGGCATTTCCATGCGAGCGCCAGCCTTGCCGTAGATGCCGTAGTAGCCTTCTTCGGTCAGTTGGTGAGCGTCCATCTTGGTCGGCGGCGACAGCCACAGACGGGTTGGCAGCTGACCCTTGACCTGATCCAGCAGTTTACCGGCAGCGCGGAAGTGACCAATGTTGGTCATGCACGAACCGATGAACACTTCGTCGATCTTCTCGCCAGCAACGCTGGACAGCAGACGGGCGTCGTCCGGATCGTTCGGCGCGCAGAGCACAGGCTCGTTGATCTCGGCCAGATCGATTTCGATGACTTCGGCGTATTCGGCGTCGGCATCGGCTTCCATCAGCTCAGGATTGGCGATCCAGGCTTCCATCGCTTGAGCGCGGCGTTCCAGGGTGCGCGCATCGCCGTAGCCTTCGCCGATCATCCAGCGCAGCAGGGTGATGTTGGACTGCAGGTACTCGGTGATCGACTCTTTCGACAGCTTGATGGTGCAACCGGCAGCCGAACGTTCGGCCGAGGCGTCGGACAGTTCGAACGCCTGCTCCAGGGTCAGACCTTCCAGGCCTTCGATTTCCAGGATGCGGCCGGAGAAGGCGTTTTTCTTGCCTTTCTTCTCGACGGTCAGCAGACCGTTCTGGATAGCGAAGTACGGAATGGCATGAACCAGGTCACGCAGGGTGATGCCAGGTTTCATCTTGCCTTTGAAGCGCACCAGGATCGATTCCGGCATGTCCAGCGGCATGACGCCAGTGGCAGCGGCGAACGCGACCAGACCGGAACCGGCCGGGAACGAGATGCCCATCGGGAAACGGGTGTGCGAGTCACCACCGGTACCGACGGTGTCCGGCAGCAGCATGCGGTTCAGCCACGAGTGGATGATGCCGTCGCCCGGACGCAGGGAAACGCCGCCGCGGGTCATGATGAAGTCAGGCAGGGTGTGGTGGGTGGTCACGTCGATCGGCTTTGGATAAGCCGCGGTGTGGCAGAACGACTGCATCACCAGATCAGCGGAGAAGCCCAGGCACGCCAGGTCTTTCAGTTCGTCACGGGTCATTGGACCTGTGGTGTCCTGAGAACCTACGGTGGTCATCTTCGGTTCGCAATAGGTGCCAGGACGCACGCCCTGGCCTTCTGCCAGACCGCAGGCCTTGCCGACCATTTTCTGCGCCAGGGTGAAGCCCTTGGTGCTTTCAGCCGGAGCTTCAGGCTTCTTGAACAGATCGAACGCTGGCAGACCCAGTTCGGCCCGAGCCTTTTCGGTCAGGCCACGGCCGATGATCAGCGGGATACGACCGCCGGCACGGACTTCGTCCAGCAGCACCGGGGTTTTCATTTCGAAAGTGGTGATGACTTCGTCGGTACCGTGCTTGCAGACTTTGCCAGCGTGCGGGTACAGGTCGATCACGTCGCCCATGTTCATGTTCGATACGTCGAACTCGATTGGCAGTGCGCCGGCATCTTCCATGGTGTTGTAGAAGATCGGAGCGATCTTGCTGCCGAAGCAGAAACCGCCAGCGCGCTTGTTCGGCACGTACGGGATGTCGTCGCCGAAGAACCACAGCACCGAGTTGGTCGCCGATTTACGCGAGGAACCGGTACCGACCACGTCACCGACGTAGGCGATCGGGAAGCCCTGGCCGCGCATTTCTTCGATCTGCTTCATCGGGCCGGTCTTGCCTTGCTCGTCCGGAACGATGCCGTCACGGGCCATTTTCAGCATGGCCAGGGCGTGCAGCGGGATGTCAGGACGCGACCAGGCGTCTGGCGCAGGGGAGAGGTCGTCGGTGTTGGTTTCGCCGGTGACCTTGAATACGCGCAGGCTGATCTTGTCGGCCAGGACCGGGCGCTTCTTGAACCACTCGCCGTCAGCCCAGGATTGCAGCACGGCCTTGGCGTGAACGTTGCCGTTCTTGGCTTTTTCAGCGACATCGTGGAAGGCATCGAACATCAGCAGGGTGTGCTTGAGTTCTTCGGCGGCGACTGGCGCCAGCTCGGCGTCGTCCAGCAGTTCAACGAGGGTGACGATGTTGTAGCCGCCCTGCATGGTGCCGAGCAGTTCTACAGCGCGTTTCTTGTCCAGCAGAGGGGAGGTGGCTTCGCCCTTGGCCAGGGCAGACAGGAAGCCGGCCTTGACGTAGGCGGCTTCGTCCACTCCAGGTGGTACGCGATTGGTGATCAGGTCAACGAGGAAAGCTTCTTCGCCAGCCGGAGGGTTCTTCAGCAGCTCGATCAGGCCTGCTGTTTGTTCGGCGTTAAGCGGCTGGGGAACGATACCCAGGGCTGCACGCTCTTCGATATGTTTGCGGTAGGCTTCAAGCACAGTTATTACCCTCATCAGTGGTCCCAAATGGGTGTCCGGGACGCTCATCCCGAAATTGCCGTACTCATGCGCCTCACGACGTTGTGGGTCGTTCGGCCAGAATTACCGGCAATTCCTTACAGAAGCTGCTTTCAAAGTTTTACGCCTGCAGAACGGGGAGCTGATGAGGGTTGGCGTTGGGCTTTTCCCCGCTGGAAAAACCCTTCGCCAACACCGCTCTGAAGGAACGACTGTGCTCGTGACGCTTTGAAAACAGCTTCTAACGGACATTGGCGCCTTAAAAGGCTGGCTGATTCTACGGCAAAAAAAATTTAAAGGTAAGTCGCGCTCTATTGGACTTTCGTGGCAATCAGCGCGGCCGGAGCAAACCTGCGACGCTGGCGAGACCTTGCTGTTTGAGGGGTGATCAATGCCCGACAAAGGGCTAACATGCCGGCCTGTTCCGCGTTTCAGTGTTCTGCCCATTTATGCCCAATCAGACCATCAAGACCCCCTGCGTCGGCCTCTGCTCCACCGTTTACGGTGACCTGGTGTGCCGTGGCTGCAAGCGTTTCCACCACGAAGTGATCCATTGGAACGGATACAACGAGGAGGAAAAGCGTGCGGTGTGGCTGCGTCTGGAGCAATTGCTGTCACAAGTGATGGCGAGCAAAGTCGAGATCTTCGATCCGGCGCGCCTGCGCGAGCAGCTCGAACAGCGCAAGATCCGCTTCGTACCGCATCAGTCGGAATATTGCTGGGCCTATCAGCTGATTGCCCGGGGCGCGCGGGTGATCATTAATCTTGAGGCGTACGGGATGGTATTGCTGCCGGAGTTCCGCGACTGGAACCTGCCGGAACTGCGCGATGCCATTGATCGGGAATTCTTCCTGCTGTCGGAAGCGCATTATCAGCGCTACATCGCCCCGGGCTTTCTGAAAGACGCCTTCGGCGCCTGAACAGCAAAAGCTTCGCGAGCAGGCTCGCTCCCACAGGGAAATGCATTCCAGATGTGGGAGCGACCCTGCTCGCGAAAGTGCCAGTCAGGCATGGCAATCCACAGTG
>NZ_JASCPT010000089.1:0-22234 GCF_029959775.1 Pseudomonas sp. PS01270
GGCATCGTGTCAGTCAGCTCCATATTGACTGACAGATAGCTTTCGCGAGCAGGCTCGCTCCCACAAGGATTGGGGGCCGGCCGGGATTATTCGGCGTTACACAACGCCAGGCAGTTATCCAGCATGCGGTTGGAGAAGCCCCATTCGTTGTCGTACCAGGCCAGCACTTTCAGCAACTTGCCGCTGACTTTGGTGTGGTTGGCGTCGAAGATCGACGACAGCGGGTTGTGGTTGAAGTCGCTGGAAACCAGCGGCAAGGTGTTGTAACCGAGAATCTTCGAATGCTGGCTCGCCGCTTTCAGCAGGGCGTTGACTTCGTCGGCACTGGCTTCTTTCTTCAGTTGCACGGTGAGGTCGACCAGCGACACGTTGATCACCGGTACGCGCACAGCCATGCCGGTCAGTTTGCCCGCCAGTTCCGGCAGCACCAGGCCTACCGCTTCGGCTGCGCCGGTCTTGCTCGGGATCATGTTTTGCGTGGCCGAGCGGGCACGGTACGGGTCGCTGTGATAGACGTCGGTGAGGTTCTGGTCGTTGGTGTAGGCGTGGATGGTGGTCATCAGGCCGCTTTCGATGCCCAACTCGCGATGCAGCACCTGCGCCACTGGCGCGAGGCAGTTGGTGGTGCACGAAGCGTTGGAAATGATCTGGTGCGACTGACGCAGAATGTCGTGGTTGACGCCATAAACCACAGTCGCGTCGGCGCCTTTGGCCGGGGCCGAGATGATCACCTTGCGGGCGCCGGCGCTGATGTGCGCGGCGGCTTTGGCACGGTCGGTGAACAGACCGGTGCATTCGAACACTACGTCGATTTTTTCAGCGGCCCACGGCAGGTCGGCCGGGTTGCGAATGGCGCTGACGGCGATGCGGTCGCCATTGACCGTCAGGCTTTCGTTATCGTGCGCCACTTCGGCGTCGAAAGTGCCGTGGACGGTGTCGTATTTGAGCAGATGGGCATTGATCGAACTGTCACCCAGATCGTTGATCGCGACGATCTGCAGGTCTTGACGATAGCCTTGGGTATACAGTGCGCGCAGGACATTACGGCCGATGCGGCCGAAACCATTGATTGCAATTCGAAGAGTCATGGAACAGCGCCGCCGTCGTTTTGTTGTTGGAATTACAAGATTATTCGCATAAAAATAGAAAACAAGCCTTTTTAGTGGCAATATTTTGTTTTATCTACAACGAGTGACCTGAATCAACTGGTCCGAATGGTCAAAAAAGCCGTCTGTCATTCCAACAACAACGGCGTTTGATCAGCATAGACAATCAGGTCGCCACATCCGTTAGCCTGGAGTTCTACACATGCATCCCCGCGTTCTTGAGGTCACCGAACGGCTTATCGCCCGCAGCCGCGCCACGCGTCAGGCTTACCTTGCATTGATTCGCGGCGCCGCCACCGACGGCCCGATGCGCGGCAAGCTGCAATGCGCCAACTTCGCCCACGGCGTGGCCGGTTGCGGCACTGAAGACAAGCACAGCCTGCGGATGATGAACTCGGCGAACATCGCCATTGTGTCTTCGTATAACGACATGCTTTCGGCGCACCAGCCGTACGAAGTCTTTCCACAACAGATCAAGAACGCCCTGCGCGAAATCGGCTCGGTCGGCCAGTTCGCCGGCGGCACTCCGGCGATGTGCGATGGCGTGACCCAGGGCGAGCCGGGCATGGAGCTGAGCCTGCCGAGCCGCGAAGTGATCGCCATGTCGACCGCCGTGGCGCTGTCGCACAACATGTTTGACGGCGCGCTGATGCTCGGCATCTGCGACAAGATCGTCCCGGGCCTGATGATGGGTTCGCTGCGTTTCGGCCATCTGCCAACGATCTTCGTCCCGGGCGGGCCGATGGTTTCGGGGATTTCCAACAAGGAAAAAGCCGACGTCCGCCAGAAGTACGCCGAAGGCAAGGCCACCCGCGAAGAGCTGCTGGAATCGGAGATGAAGTCCTACCACAGCCCGGGCACCTGCACGTTCTATGGCACCGCCAACACCAATCAGTTGCTGATGGAAGTCATGGGCCTGCACTTGCCGGGCGCCTCTTTCGTCAACCCGAACACACCACTGCGCGACGCCCTGACCCGCGAAGCCGCGCATCAGGTCACGCGCCTGACCAAGCAGAACGGCAACTTCATGCCGATCGGCGAAATCGTCGACGAGAAAGCGCTGGTCAACTCCATCGTTGCCCTGCACGCCACCGGCGGCTCGACCAACCACACCCTGCACATGCCGGCCATCGCTATGGCCGCTGGCATTCAACTGACCTGGCAGGACATGGCCGACCTCTCCGAAGTCGTGCCGACCCTGAGCCACGTCTACCCGAACGGCAAGGCCGACATCAACCACTTCCAGGCAGCGGGCGGCATGTCGTTCCTGATCCGCGAACTGCTCGGCGCCGGGCTGCTGCATGAAGACGTCAACACCGTGCTCGGTCATGGCCTGAGCCAGTACACCAAAGAGCCGTTCCTCGATAACGGCGAGCTGGTCTGGCGCGAGGGCCCGACCGACAGCCTCGACGAAAACATCCTGCGTCCGGTGTCCCGCGCGTTCTCGCAAGAGGGCGGCTTGCGGGTGATGGAAGGCAACCTCGGTCGCGGGGTGATGAAGGTTTCTGCCGTTGCGCTGGAAAACCAGATCGTCGAAGCACCGGCGATGGTGTTCCAGGATCAACAAGACCTGGCGGACGCATTCAAGGCCGGTCTGCTGGAGAAGGATTTTGTCGCCGTGATGCGCTTCCAGGGCCCGCGTTCCAACGGCATGCCCGAGCTGCACAAGATGACGCCGTTCCTCGGCGTATTGCAGGATCGCGGCTTCAAAGTGGCGTTGGTGACTGACGGGCGCATGTCCGGCGCGTCGGGGAAAATCCCCGCAGCGATTCACGTCAGCCCGGAAGCTTATGTCGGTGGCGCTTTGGCGCGCGTGCAAGAGGGCGATATCATCCGCGTCGATGGCGTCAAAGGCACCTTGGAACTGAAGGTCGACGCCGCCGAATTTGCAGCGCGCGAACCTGCCAAGGGCCTGTTGGGCAACAATATTGGCAGCGGCCGCGAGCTGTTTGGCTTCATGCGCATGGCCTTCAGCTCGGCGGAGCAGGGCGCCAGCGCCTTCACTTCTGCCCTGGAGACGCTTAATTGAAACTGGCTTTGGTCGGTGACATCGGAGGCACCAACGCGCGGTTCGCGTTGTGGCAAAACCAGCAACTGCAATCGGTTCAGGTGCTGGCCACGGCCGACTTTGCCAGCCCGGAAGAGGCAATCGCTCTGTACCTGAGTGGGCTCGGCCTGGCGCCGGGTTCGATCGGCTCAGTGTGCCTGTCGGTGGCAGGTCCGGTGAGTGGCGATGAATTCAAATTCACCAACAATCACTGGCGGCTCAGCCGCAGCGCGTTCTGCAAGACCTTGCAGGTCGAGCAGTTGTTGCTGACCAACGACTTCTCGGCGATGGCGCTGGGCATGACCCGCTTGCAGCCCGGCGAATTCCGCGTGGTTTGCGAAGGCACGCCGGAGCCGTTGCGCCCGGCGGTGGTGATCGGCCCGGGCACTGGCCTGGGTGTCGGCACCTTGCTCGATCTCGGCGAAGGGCGCTTTGCCGCGTTGCCAGGCGAGGGCGGACACGTCGACCTGCCGCTGAGCAGCCCGCGCGAAACGCAACTGTGGCAACACATCTACAACGAGATCGGCCATGTCAGCGCGGAAACCGCGTTGAGCGGCGGCGGCCTGCCGCGACTGTACCGGGCGATCTGCGCGGTTGATGGCCATGAGCCGAAGCTGGAGACGCCGGAAGCGATCACCGCCGCCGGCCTGGCTGGTGATCCGATTGCTTTGGAAGTGCTCGAGCAGTTCTGCTGCTGGCTCGGTCGCGTTGCCGGCAACAACGTGCTCACCACCGGCGCGCGCGGCGGCGTGTTTATCGTTGGCGGGGTGATTCCACGCTTCGCCGATTTCTTTCTCGCCAGCGGCTTCGCCCGCTGCTTCGCCGACAAGGGCTGCATGAGCGATTACTTCAAAGGCATCCCGGTGTGGCTGGTGACCGCGCCGTATTCCGGCCTGGTCGGCGCCGGTGTGGCGCTGGATCAAGCAACACCTGCATAGAGATCGTTCCCACGCTCCGCGTGGGAATGCCTCAAGGGACGCTCCGCGTCCAGTGACGCGGAGCGTCACGGGCTGCATTCCCACGCAGAGCATGGGAACGATCAACAGGCGACAAATTTTCCAGGTTCATCAGGCATAATCCGCCCCAACTCCAACAACAAGGATGCCTTCGAAGTGAGCTCAGTCAACAAGTCGATATTGTTGGTCGATGACGACCAGGAAATACGCGAGTTGCTGGAAACCTACCTGACCCGCGCCGGGTTTCAGGTGAGGGCCACCGCCGATGGTGCCGGTTTTCGTCAGGCGCTCAACGAGGCGCCGAGCGATCTGGTGATCCTCGATGTCATGCTGCCCGACGAAGATGGTTTCAGCCTGTGCCGCTGGGTGCGCCAGCATCCGCGTCAGGCGCAGGTGCCGATCATCATGCTGACCGCCAGCTCCGACGAAGCCGACCGGGTGATCGGTCTGGAACTTGGCGCTGATGACTACCTCGGCAAACCGTTCAGCCCGCGCGAACTGCAAGCGCGGATCAAGGCCCTGCTGCGTCGCGCACAATTCGCCCACGAACGCAGCGGCAGCGAAGTGCTGGTCTTCGACGACTGGCGCCTGGACACGGTCAGTCATCGGCTGTTCCACACCGACGGCGAGGAAGTGATTCTTTCCGGCGCCGATTTCGCCCTGCTGAAACTGTTCCTCGACCACCCGCAGCAAATCCTCGACCGCGACACCATCGGCAACGCCACCCGTGGCCGCGATCTGATGCCGCTCGATCGCATCGTCGACATGGCCGTCAGTCGTTTGCGCCAACGCCTGCGCGACACCGAAAAACCGCCACGGCTGATCCGCACCGTACGTGGCAGCGGTTATCAGTTGGCAGCCAATGTGGTTGCCGGCAATGCTCACTGAGGCGCTGGGCAAATTCGCCGGTCGCATGCCCGTGCCGCGCTCGCTGCTCGGGCGGATGCTGCTGCTGACTCTGCTCGCGGTGCTGTTCGCGCAGACGCTGTCGAGCGTGATCTGGGTATCGCAGTTGCGCGCCACCCAGCTCGAAGGCCTGGTCACCAGTGCCCGAAGCCTGGCGCATTCGATGACCGCCAGCGTCAGCTATTTCCGTTCCCTGCCGGTGGCCTACCGACCGCTGGTGCTCGATCAATTGCGCAGCATGGGCGGCACCCGATTTGTCGTGACGCTCAATGACAAACCGCTGGGCATGGACGTGCTGCCGGTGACGCCCCGCAAGGCTGCGGTGATGCAAGCGGTGGACGAAGTGCTGCGCCAGTCTCTGGGCCATGACACGGATATTTCGGTGACCTTCGTCAGCCCCGAAGACCTGCGGATTTTCAACGCCGGGCTGAAACTTGATGAGTTGCCGCGCTCGTGGGCGCATTACGCGCTGACCCTGGAGCCGGTGAATCCGCCGGTGCTGGTCACGCAGATTCAAATGGCCCCGGGGGAATGGCTGTACATCGCCTCGTTGCTGCCGGAGCCGTACACCAGTCTCGAAGAGCAAGGCCTGCCGGCGCAGCAGGTGTGGTTTATCGTCCTCACCAGCGGCTTTTTGCTGTTGTTCATCGGCCTGCTGGTGCACTGGCAGAGCCGGCCGCTCAAGCGTCTGGCGCGGGCAGCGCGGGACCTGTCGCTGGGCGCCGATGTCGAGCCGGTGGCGGAGGGCGGCGGCAGTGAAGTGGTGGAGGTGGGCCGAGCGTTCAATACCATGCGCGAACGCATCAGCCGTTACCTGACCGAACGCAGCCAGTTGTTCAGCGCGATTTCCCACGACCTGCGCACGCCGATCACCCGCCTGCGCTTGCGCGTCGAGCTGCTCGAGGACGAACAGCTGCAAGCCAAGTTCGGCCGCGATCTGGATGAGCTGGAGCTGCTGGTCAAAGGCGCGTTGCAATGCGTGAAAGACACCGACATCCACGAGAACATCGAGCCGGTGGATCTCAATCATGTCCTCGATTGCCTGGTCGAGCCGTATCTGGCGCCGAACGGCAATGGCCGCGTCACTCAGCATGGCCGCGCGCTGTCGGCGTATCCGGGCAAACCACTGGCGCTCAAGCGCTGCATCGGCAACCTGATCGACAACGCCTTGAAGTACGGGCAGAACGCGCACCTGCACATCGATGACGATGACAGCGCGTTCGTTTTGCATGTCGACGATGAAGGCCCGGGCGTACCACAGCAACGGCTGGAGCAGGTGTTCGAGCCGCACTTCCGCCTGGCGGGGCAGCAGCAGGGCTACGGATTGGGACTGGGCATTGCGCGCAACATTGCCCATAGCCATGGCGGCGAGGTGACGTTGCAGAACCTGCGTGAAGGTGGGTTGCGGGTGACGTTGCAGTTGCCTCGGTCTGTGGATTAACCCCGAAAAGCCCCTCACCCTAGCCCTCTCCCAGAGGGAGAGGGGACCGATTGGGGGATGCTTGAGAGATACGCCGACCTGAACGTGCAATATCGAATCCCAAATCGGTTCGGGGCATTACCCAATCCATAATCGACTCAGTGGTTCCAGGTCGACGGAGGACGCAAGACACCTCGGTCGGCCCCCTCTCCCTCCGGGAGAGGGTTGGGGTGAGGGTGCTTTTGCTCTTCTCTTTTGTCACGAGCCAGTGACAAACCCCGCCCCCTTCGTTACAAGCCCGCCCCGGCCCGTTGTTTAGACTGCCCGCAGTCCTAACAACAAAAAAGGGTCACGCCATGGACACCTTTCACCCAGACTTCAGCAGTTGGCTGAACGCCCCTGCCCACCAGCAATGGCTAGCCGCCGAAGGCCTGCGTCTGCTGGATTTCGCCAAGGCATCACGACTGCCCGAAGGCTTCGGCAATCTCGACGAGCGCGGCCGTTTGCCGGCGCACGCGCAAGCCGAAACCATGAACACCGCGCGCATGACCCACAGCTTCGCCATGGCGCACATTCAGGGCCTGCCGGGATTTGCCGAGCTGGTCGACCACGGTATCGCCGCGTTGCGCGGACCACTGCGTGATGCGTTGCACGGCGGCTGGTTTGCGGTTGCCGGACACCGCGACGACAACACCGGCAAGAACGCCTATCTGCACGCCTTTGTCGCGCTCGCCGCCAGCTCCGCCGTGGTCGCACAACGGCCCGGCGCTCAAGCTTTGCTCGATGACGCCATCGACATCATCGACACTTATTTCTGGAGCGAAGAAGAGGGCGCCATGCGCGAATTCTTCAATCGCGACTGGAGCGAAGAAGAAGCCTATCGCGGCGCCAACAGTAACATGCACGCGACCGAAGCATTCCTCGCGCTGGCCGATGTCACCGAAGATCCGCGCTGGCTGGTGCGCGCCCAGCGCATCGTCGAGCGGGTGATCCATGGTCACGCTGCGGCCAACGATTACATGGTCATCGAACACTTCGATCGCGACTGGCAGCCGCTGCGCGAATACAACCACGACAATCCGGCTGACGGTTTCCGTCCTTACGGCACCACGCCGGGCCACGGTTTCGAGTGGGCGCGCTTGCTCCTGCACCTTGAAGCCGCACGGGTACAGGCCGGCATGCTGACGCCGGGCTGGCTGGCGACTGATGCGCAAAAACTCTTCGAAAACAACTGCCGGCACGGCTGGGATGTCGATGGCGCGCCGGGCATCGTCTACACCCTCGACTGGGATAACCAGGCCGTCGTTCGCCATCGCCTGCACTGGACGCACGCCGAAGCCAGCGCCGCCGCCAGCGCCTTGCTCAAACGCACCAGCGACGCGCAATACGAAACCTGGTACCGACTGTTCTGGGAATTCTGTGAGACGAATTTCATCGACCGCTGCAACGGCAGCTGGCACCACGAACTCAATCCGCAGAATGTGCCAAGTGCCGATATCTGGCCGGGCAAGCCCGATCTGTATCACGCCTGGCAGGCTGTGCTGATTCCGCGATTGCCGCTGGCGCCGAGCATGGCCACGGCTTTGGCGCGGTTGTCCCAGCCTGTTCCTGTGTAACCATGTCGTGACATTTACGCGTCCCTTCGTTACCTGCGAAGCGAAACGCTCTGTTTAAACTCCGTGCAGCGCAAGCACCAGACTTGCAATGCATAACAACAAGAAAGGTACATCTCGAATGAATGCGATTTCTCGCCTCGCTACTGTCATTTCTGTCGCCTCCCTGTTCCCGCTCGCAATCCTGCCGCTCAGTGTCTCCGCCGCCGATTCCAAAGGTTCGGTGGAAGTCGTGCACTGGTGGACTTCCGGTGGCGAAAAAGCCGCTGTCGATGTGCTCAAGGCCCAAGTCGAAAAAGACGGTTTCACCTGGAAGGACGGCGCTGTCGCCGGTGGTGGCGGTGCGACTGCCATGACCGTGCTGAAAAGCCGTGCCGTCGCCGGCAACCCGCCAGGCGTAGCGCAGATCAAAGGCCCGGACATCCAGGAATGGGCGTCGACCGGCCTGCTCGACACCGACGTTTTGAAAGACGTCGCCAAGTCGGAAAAGTGGGACAGCCTGCTCGACAAGAAAGTCTCCGATACCGTGAAGTACGACGGTGATTACGTGGCCGTGCCGGTGAACATTCACCGCGTGAACTGGCTGTGGATCAACCCGGAAGTCTTCAAGAAAGCCGGCATCACCAAGAATCCAACCACCCTCGAAGAGTTCTACGCAGCCGGCGACAAGCTGAAAGCGGCGGGCTTCATTCCGCTCGCCCACGGCGGTCAGCCTTGGCAGGACAGCACCGTGTTCGAAGCCGTGGTGCTCTCGGTCATGGGCGTGGATGGCTACAAGAAAGCCCTGGTTGATCTCGACAACAAGGCGCTGACCGGCCCGGAAATGGTCAAGGCGCTCACTGAGCTCAAGAAAGTCGCGACCTACATGGACGCGGACGGCAAAGGCCAGGACTGGAACCTCGAAGCGGCCAAGGTCATCAACGGCAAGGCCGGCATGCAGATCATGGGTGACTGGGCCAAGTCCGAATGGACCGCCGCCAAGAAAGTTGCCGGCAAGGACTACGAGTGCGTAGCGTTCCCGGGCACCGACAAGGCGTTCACCTACAACATCGACTCGCTGGCCGTGTTCAAGCAGAAGGACGCAGGCACTGCGGCCGGTCAGCAGGACATCGCCAAAGTCGTGCTGGGTGAGAACTTCCAGAAAGTCTTCAGCATCAACAAAGGCTCGATCCCGGTGCGCAACGACATGTTGAACAACATGGACAAGCTCGGCTTCGACTCCTGCGCACAGACCGCTGCCAAAGACTTCCTCGCGGACGCCAAGTCCGGCGGCCTGCAACCAAGCATGGCGCACAACATGGCGACCACGCTGGCCGTGCAGGGCGCGTTCTTTGACGTAGTCACCAACTACATCAACGACCCGAAAGCCGACCCGGCCGATGCGGCGAAGAAACTCGGCGCGGCGGTTCAGTCGGCCAAATAGGCGCCTTGACGGCGAGCTGCAAGCTTCAAGCTTCAAGCTGCAAGTTAAAGGCTTGCGCGCTGCTGGTCTTGTAGCTTGCAGCTTGCAGCTGTTCTTCTCTTTCTTTTCTGGATTTGCTCATGAGTTCTGTTGCTGTGTTCAGCAAGGCCTCGCCGTTCGATGCATTGCAGCGCTGGCTACCGAAACTGGTGCTGGCGCCGAGCATGTTCATCGTGCTGGTGGGCTTCTATGGCTACATCCTGTGGACGTTCATTCTGTCGTTCACCACCTCGACCTTCCTGCCCAACTACAAGTGGGCCGGTCTGGCGCAATACGCGCGGTTGTTCGACAACGATCGCTGGTGGGTGGCGAGCAAGAACCTCGCCGTGTTCGGCGGCATGTTCATCGGCATTACCCTGGTGATCGGCGTGTTGCTGGCGGTGTTCCTCGACCAGCGCATCCGTCGCGAAGGCTTTATCCGCACCATTTACCTGTACCCGATGGCGCTCTCGATGATCGTCACCGGTACCGCATGGAAATGGCTGCTCAACCCGGGCATGGGCCTGGACAAATTGTTGCGTGACTGGGGCTGGGAAGGCTTCCGTCTGGACTGGCTGATCGACCCTGATCGCGTGGTCTACTGCCTGGTGATCGCCGCTGTGTGGCAAGCCTCGGGCTTCATCATGGCGATGTTCCTCGCCGGCCTGCGTGGCGTCGATCAATCGATCATCCGTGCGGCACAGATCGACGGCGCGAGCATGCCGCGCATCTACTGGAAAGTCGTGCTGCCAAGCCTGCGTCCGGTGTTCTTCAGTGCGGTGATGATCCTCGCGCACATCGCGATCAAGAGCTTCGACCTCGTTGCGGCAATGACCGCCGGCGGTCCGGGTTATTTCTCCGACCTGCCAGCGATGTTCATGTATTCCTTCACCTTCAGTCGCGGCCAGATGGGCATGGGCTCGGCCAGTGCGATTCTGATGCTCGGTGCGATCCTCGCGATCATCGTGCCTTACCTGTATTCCGAGCTGAGGACCAAGCGTCATGACTAGTCTTGCTGCCAAACCTGCGATCAGCTTCAGTCGCATCGCGATCTATGCGGTGCTGATCCTCGCGGTGTTCCTCTATCTGGTGCCGCTGGTGGTGATGTTGCTGACCAGCTTCAAGACCCCGGAAGATATCAGCACCGGCAACCTGCTGAGCTGGCCGACCGTGGTCAGCGGCATCGGCTGGGTCAAGGCCTGGGCCACGGTTGACGGCTACTTCTGGAACTCGATCAAGATCACCGTACCGGCCGTCATCATCTCCACCGCGATCGGTGCGTTGAACGGTTACGTGCTGTCGATGTGGCGTTTCCGGGGTTCGCAGTTGTTCTTCGGTCTGCTGCTGTTCGGCTGCTTCCTGCCGTTCCAGACCGTGCTGCTGCCGGCCTCGTTCACCCTCGGCAAGATGGGCCTGGCGAGCACCACCACCGGCCTGGTCTTCGTGCACGTGGTCTACGGTCTGGCGTTCACCACGCTGTTCTTCCGCAACTACTACGTGAGCATTCCCGATGCGCTGGTCAAGGCTGCGCGTTTGGATGGCGCCGGGTTCTTCACGATTTTCCGCCGCATCATTCTGCCGATGTCGACGCCGATCATCATGGTCTGCCTGATCTGGCAGTTCACCCAGATCTGGAACGACTTCCTCTTCGGGGTGGTGTTCTCCAGCGGTGATTCGCAACCGATCACCGTGGCGCTCAATAACCTGGTCAACACCAGCACCGGCGCCAAGGAATACAACGTGGATATGGCAGCGGCGATGATCGCCGGCCTGCCGACCCTGCTGGTCTATGTGGTCGCAGGCAAGTATTTCGTGCGCGGGCTGACGGCCGGCGCGGTCAAGGGGTAATCATGGCTACGCTTGAACTTCGCAACGTAAACAAGACCTACGGGGCCGGCCTGCCGGACACCCTGAAGAACATCGAACTGTCGATCAAGGACGGTGAATTCCTGATCCTCGTCGGCCCGTCGGGCTGCGGCAAATCGACCTTGATGAACTGCATCGCCGGTCTGGAAACCATCACCGGCGGCGCGATCATGATCGGTGATCAGGACGTCAGCGGCATGAGCCCCAAGGATCGCGACATCGCCATGGTGTTTCAGTCCTACGCGCTGTACCCGACCATGAGCGTGCGCGAGAACATCGAATTCGGCCTGAAGATCCGCAAGATGCCGCAGGCAGCGATCGACGAAGAAGTCGCCCGCGTCGCCAAGCTGTTGCAGATCGAACACCTGCTCAATCGCAAGCCGGGCCAGCTCTCCGGTGGTCAGCAACAGCGCGTGGCGATGGGCCGTGCTCTGGCGCGGCGGCCGAAGATCTACCTGTTCGACGAACCGCTGTCGAACCTCGACGCCAAGCTGCGCGTCGAGATGCGCACCGAAATGAAACTGATGCACCAGCGTCTGAAAACCACCACGGTCTACGTGACCCACGACCAGATCGAAGCGATGACCCTGGGCGACAAGGTGGCGGTGATGAAGGACGGCATCATCCAGCAGTTCGGCACGCCGAAAGACATCTACAACGACCCGGCCAACCTGTTCGTCGCAAGCTTCATCGGTTCGCCGCCGATGAACTTCATCCCCCTGCGTTTGCAGCGCAAGGACGGTCGTCTGCTGGCGCTGCTCGACAGCGGCCAGGCGCGCTGCGAATTGCCGATGAGCATGCAGGACGCCGGCCTTGAAGACCGCGAAGTGATCCTTGGCCTGCGCCCGGAGCAGATCGTTCTGGCGAACGGCGAGGGCAATGGTCTGCCGAGCATCCGCGCGGAAGTGCAGGTCACCGAACCGACCGGTCCGGACACCCTGGTGTTCGTCAACTTGAACGACACCAAGGTCTGCTGCCGACTGGCGCCGGACGTGGCACCGCAGGTAGGCGAAAGCCTGACGCTGCAGTTCGATCCATCGAAAGTGTTGTTGTTCGACGCCAATACCGGTGAGCGCCTCGGCACTGCCGGCCAACCGCAGACCGATGCGCGGTCTGCGAACGTCGCCCAGTTCAAGGGGCGCTGAGGAACAAATGTGGGAGCGAGCTTTTGTGGCGAGGGGATTTATCCCCGTTGGGTCGCGCAGCGGCCCCATAAAAGCGGGGTCTGCTACGCAGCCCATCGGGGATAAATCCCCTCGCCACAGGGTTCACTCCTATAAGGAGCACGCGGTGTCCGGCCTGTCGAGCACTGCACTTTATGTAAACCGCGTTAGATAAAAACAGTTAATAACAATAAAGACGAGGATGTAGGGATGAAAAAGAAACACGTCAATGCCCGGTTGATCTGCCAGGTTTCAGCGGCAGCTGCACTGGTGCTGGCCGGTAATGCAATGGCGGCGGATGCGTTCAGCTCCGACTCCAAGTGGATGACCGGCGACTGGGGCGGTGAGCGCACCAAGCTGATCGAGCAGGGTATCGACATCAAGGCCGACTACGTTGGCGAGATGGGCGCCAACCTGAACGGCGGCTACAACGACGACAAGACCGCGCGTTACGCCGACCAGTTCGGTCTGGGCGTGGCCCTCGACCTGCAGAAACTGTGGGGCTGGGATAACACCCAAGCGAAGATCCAGCTGACCAACCGAAACGGCTACAACATCTCCAACGACCGCGTTGGCGATCCGCGTGCCGGCACCCTCAGCTCCTCGCAGGAAGTCTACGGCCGTGGCCACATGGTGCGTCTGACCCAACTGTGGATCCAGCACCAGTTCTTCGACAACAAGCTCGACGTCAAGGCCGGTTACTTCGGCGAAGGCGAAGACTTCAACACCTTCCCGTGCGACTTCCAGAACCTGGCGTTCTGCGGTTCGCAAGTGGGTAACTGGGCGACCAACATCTGGTACAACTGGCCCGTCAGCCAGGCCGCGATCCGTGTGAAGTACAACATCAACGACGAGCTCTACGCGCAGATCGGTGCGTACAACCAGAACCCGTCGCAGCTGGAACACGGCAACGGCTTCAAGCTCAGCGGCAGCGGCACCAAGGGTACCGTGCTGCCGGTTGAATTGGTCTGGTCGCCGAAGGTCAACAGCCTGCCGGGCGAATACCGCGTCGGTTACTACAAGAGCACGGCCGATGCCGACGACGTTCGCGAAGACGTCAACGGTCTCGATGCGGCAACCACCGGTGACGACTACAAGTCGCACAACAGCAAAAGCGGTTACTGGTTCGTTGCGCAACAGCAACTCACCAGCCACAACGGTGATGCGACTCGCGGTCTGAACATCGCCGCCAACGCGACTTTCCACGACAAGGACACCAACTTCATCGACAACTACCAGTCGGTGATGTTTGTCTACAAAGGCCCGTTCGATGCGCGTCCGAAGGATGACATCGGTATTGGCGCTGCGCGTATCCACGTCAACAAGGACGTCAAGCGCAATGCTGAACTGCTGAACGCTGCGAACGGTGTGTCCGACTACGACAATGCCGCGTTCTCGCCGATTCGTGAAACCGAATACAACTACGAGCTCAACTACGGCATCCATGTCACCAACTGGCTGACCGTGCGTCCCAACCTGCAATACATCACCCATCCGGGCGGTGTGGATGAAGTCGATAACGCTTTGGTCGCTGGCCTGAAAATTCAGTCAACGTTCTGACGCGTCTGCGATAAGCTCCTCTCTATGTGCGCATTTTGCGGACAGCCAAGGCTGTCCGCTTTTTTTTGTGACACAGGTCAGATGTGTTGCTTGATGATTTTTTGTGGCTGGAGAGCTTTTTGTGGCGAGGGGATTCATCCCCGCTGGGCTGCGAAGCGGCCCCAAAGCCATCCACTGAGGTGTATCAGCGAGAGGCCGTTTTCCAGGTTTGCGACTGCTTCGCAGTCGAACGGGGATAAATCCCCTCGCCACAGTATTCAAGGGTCACAAAGGTAATTGTACCCCCATGATTTTCAGGACCGTAGCCAATGCATGAGCATCCGCTGCAACGCTTCTTCAAATCCCTGCGCGAGCGACCGGTGTTCGCCTGGGAGCGCTATCAGATGCGCGACGTGTTGGTGATCGATCATCCGCTGTGTCAGGCGGTGTTCAGTCGTCAGGGCGCGCAGTTGCTGCATTTTCAGCCGCGCGGGCAGAAGCCGTGGTTGTGGTGCGCGGCGAAGTGGCCGCATGTCGGCGCGATTCGCGGTGGCGTGCCGGTGTGCTGGCCGTGGTATGGCCGTCATCCGAGCGAAAACGCCTGGCCGTCGCACGGTTGGGCGCGTCTGCTCGATTGGAAACTGCTCGACAGCAGCAGCGCCGAGGATGGCGTGCGCCTGCACTGGCAACTGCAGCTGTGCGATTGGCAGGTCGACCTGCACGCGCATCTGGGCGAACGCATGGAATTACGCCTGAGCACCGAGCATCAGGACGACATGCCGTGCCAGTTGAGCCAGGCTTTGCACGCTTATTGGCGTATTGGTGATGTTGGTGAGATAGCGCTGTCTGGCCTCGAAGGCGCGCAGGGTTATGACCAGTTGAATCGTCAGGTTTGCCAGCAGGAAGGCGAGTTGCGCGTCGATGGCGGCTGTCAGCGGGTGTTCCAGCATGACGGCGAATTGCAGCTCAAGGATCACGCCTGGCAGCGCGAGTTGTGCATCGATACCGGTGACAGCGGCGACACCGTCGTCTGGCATCCCGGCGCGCGGCCGTTGCTGGGGGTGAGCTGGGACGAGGTATCGGAATTCGTTTGCGTAGAAGCAGCGGCGGGCGGCACCGACAGTCTGCACCTGGCGCCGGGGGAGAAGGCGCATTTGAGTTTGCAGGCGTGGGCGGCGGCCTGATCGTTCCCACGCTCTGCGTGGGAATGCAGCCCGGGACGCTCTGCGTTCCTTTCGGAACTGGAACGCGGAGCGTCCCTTGAGGCATTTCCACGCAGAGCGTGGGAACGATCAGCCGTCAGAGATCAATTGAACTCGTCACCCACCGGATACCGGCTGGCATTCAAGCTCTCTTTGATCTTGCGCAGATGCGGCTGGAAATCCACGCCACGGCGCAAGGTCATCCCCGTCGCCAGCACATCCAGCACGGTCAACTGAATGATCCGCGACGTCATCGGCATATAAATGTCGGTGTCTTCCGGCAACGGAATATTCAGGCTCAAGGTACTGGCCTTGGCCAGCGGTGAATTCTCCGCCGTCAGGCCCAGAACCGAAGCACCGTTCTCCCGGGCAATCCGCGCCACTTCCACCAGCTCACGGGTACGCCCGGTGTAGGAAATGATCACGAACAGCTCACCGGTGTGCGCCACCGAAGCAATCATTCGCTGCATCAACACATCGGCATGCGCGGTGACCGCAAGGTTGAAGCGGAAGAACTTGTGCTGCGCATCCAGCGCCACCGGGGCAGAGGCGCCGAGGCCGAAGAAATGGATCTGCCGGGCCTGGATCAACAGGTCGACGGCGCGGCTGATCAGGTTCGGGTCCAGCGCCTGGCAAGCACTGTCCAGGGAGGCGATGGCGCTGCCGAAAATCTTCTGCGTGTACGCCTCGGGATTGTCGTCAGCCTCGACCGCGCGGCTTACATACGCCGCGCCACTGGCCAGGCTCTGCGCCAATTGCAGCTTGAGTTCGGGGTAGCCGCTGACACCGAACGAGCGGCAGAAGCGGTTGACCGTCGGTTCGCTCACCGAGGCGGCCTGGGCGAGGGCGGCGATGCTGAAGCGGGTGGCCTGCTGCGGGTTGAGCAGGATCACCTCGGCGACCTTACGTTCGGCCTTGTTCAGCTCTTCAAGGCGACTCTGGATCTGTTCCAGTAAATTTCGCACGCGGTCCATATGGAATTCCTGATTCACCGACGCAGAGTTGCGTCGGGCTATGCAAATTGGGCCTTTGATATGGCCCGTGACGGTGGCCTATCCTACTGATGCGTCCGGGCGACCACCACTCGGATTGAGTATTCTGCGAAAATGTTGTGGTTATTACTACATTTTCCCTTGAGTGATGCCTTGAAAAAAGGTATTTGTAGCTTAACTTGATAAAAGAACAAACATCATGCCTTCCATTACGGTTGAATCGTGCACCTTTGCCTTGTTCGGCGCGCTTGGCGATCTGGCCCTGCGCAAGCTGTTTCCTGCCCTGTATCACCTTGACGGTGCCGACCTGCTGCACGAGGACACGCGAATCATCGCGCTGGCCCGTGAGCCCGGCAGCGAGCAGCAGCACATGGCGTTCATCGCCGCCGAATTGCGCCGTTACGTCGGTAAAGAGCTGAACGAAACCGTAGCCGAGCGCTTTCTCGCGCGCCTGACCTACCTGCACGTCGACTTCCTCAAGGCTGAGGATTACGTGGCGCTGGCGGAACTGGCCGGCAGCAGCCAGCGCATGATTGCCTACTTCGCTACTCCGGCGGCGGTGTACGGCGCGATCTGCGAGAACCTCGAGAAAGTCGGTCTGGCCGAAAATACTCGCGTGGTGCTGGAAAAACCGATCGGCTCTGACCTGGAGTCCTCGCGCAAGGTCAACGACGCCGTAGCGCAGTTTTTCCCGGAAGACCGCACCTACCGCATCGACCACTACCTGGGCAAAGAGACCGTTCAGAACCTCATCGCCCTGCGCTTCGCCAACAGCCTGTTCGAAACCCAGTGGAACCAGAATTACATCTCCCACGTGGAAATCACCGTGGCCGAGAAGGTCGGCATCGAAGGCCGTTGGGGCTATTTCGACAAGGCCGGCCAACTGCGCGACATGATCCAGAATCACCTGTTGCAGTTGCTCTGCCTGATTGCCATGGACCCGCCGGCCGACCTGTCCGCCGACAGCATCCGTGACGAGAAAGTGAAAGTGCTCAAGGCGCTCGCGCCGATCAGTCCGGAAGGCCTGACCACACAAGTGGTGCGCGGTCAGTACATCGCCGGCCACAGCGAGGGGAAATCCGTTCCGGGTTACCTCGAAGAACCGAATTCCAACACCCAGAGCGACACCGAAACCTTCGTCGCCCTGCGTGCCGACATCCGCAACTGGCGCTGGGCCGGCGTGCCGTTCTACCTGCGTACCGGCAAGCGCATGCCGCAGAAGCTGTCGCAGATCGTCATCCACTTCAAGGAACCCTCGCACTACATTTTCGCCCCGGAGCAGCGTCTGCAGATCAGCAACAAACTGATCATCCGCCTGCAACCGGACGAAGGCATTTCCTTGCGCGTGATGACCAAAGAGCAGGGCCTGGACAAGGGCATGCAACTGCGCAGCGGCCCGCTGCAACTGAATTTCTCCGACACCTGGCGTAGCGCGCGGATCCCCGATGCCTATGAGCGGTTGTTGCTGGAAGTGATGAACGGCAATCAGAACCTGTTTGTCCGTAAAGATGAAATCGAAGCCGCGTGGAAGTGGTGTGACCAACTGATCGCCGGGTGGAAGAAATCCGGTGACGCGCCCAAGCCGTATGCGGCCGGGTCGTGGGGGCCGATGAGCTCCATTGCTTTGATCACGCGGGACGGGAGGTCGTGGTATGGCGATATCTGATGTGCAACTGCCGACGGGCGTGACTGCCCGCGAATTCAACAGCCCGGTGCTGCTCGCCGAAGGCCTGGCGCTGAACGTTGCCAAGCAACTGAGCGACGCCATTGCGGCACGCGGCAACGCGGTGCTGGTGGTGTCGGGTGGTCGTAGCCCGGTAGCGTTCTTCCAGCACCTGGCCAAGCAGGAGCTGGACTGGTCGAAGGTCGTTGTGACCCTGGCCGACGAACGCTGGGTGCCGGTGGAACATGCCGACAGCAATGCCGGCCTGCTCAAGCAGTATCTGCTCAAAGGCCCGGCAGCCAAGGCACAGTTCCTCAGCCTCTACAGCGCGGCGGCCAACGTCGAGCAGGCTGCTGAACAGGCTGATCGCTTGCTCGCGGAATTGCCGCCGATCGACGTGCTGGTGCTGGGCATGGGCGATGACGGTCACACCGCGTCGCTATTCCCCGACAGCCCGAACCTCGCCGTAGCCCTGCAAGCCGATGGTACGCGCCGTTGCTGGCCGATGCTGGCGCCCAGCGTGCCGCGTCAGCGCCTGACCATGAGCCGCGCGCTGCTGGCCTCGGCCCGGCACAAGATTCTGTCGATTTCCGGTCAATCGAAACTGACCACCCTGAATGCCGCGCTGGCATCCGATGACGTTGCGGCCATGCCGGTGCGCGCGTTTCTGCAACCTACGTTAGAGATTTACTGGTGCCCATGAGCCAAGGAACAGCCGCTATGACAACCCCATCCCCGACCGTTTCCATGGCGGACAAAGTTGCCCTGATCGACAGTCTCTGCGCCAAGGCGCGGATCCTGCCAGTGATCACCATCGCCCGCGAACAGGACGTGCTGCCGCTGGCCGACGCCCTCGCCGCCGGTGGCCTGACTGCGCTGGAAGTGACCCTGCGTTCGCAGTTCGGCCTCAAGGCCATTCAGATCCTGCGTGAACAGCGTCCGGAACTGATGACCGGTGCCGGCACCGTGCTCGACCGCAACATGCTCGCAGCGGCGGAAGCGGCCGGTTCGCAATTCATCGTCACCCCGGGCATCACTCGTGACCTGCTCGAAGCCAGCGTCGACAGCCCGATTCCGCTGTTGCCGGGCATCAGCAACGCCTCGGGGATCATGGAAGGCTACGGTCTGGGCTATCGCCGCTTCAAGCTGTTCCCGGCGGAAGTCAGCGGTGGCGTGGCGGCAATCAAGGCCCTCGGCGGCCCGTTCGGCGAAGTGAAGTTCTGCCCGACTGGCGGCGTCGGCCCGGCCAATATCAAGAGCTACATGGCGCTGAAAAACGTCATGTGCGTGGGCGGTAGCTGGATGCTTGATCCGGAGTGGATCAAGAACGGCGACTGGGCCCGCATTCAGGAATGCACCGCCGAGGCCCTGGCGCTGCTGGACTGATCGTTACCCCTACACCTCGTTGTGTGCTTTACGGCTTTATGGTGCGCTTGGTCGGCGCACCTTTTTTTTGCGCTGAAAAAACTGCCGATACATGCCGCGATACATAGTTACTGCACGCTGGCTTTTTCACGGGGTTAATCTGCGTCCATCTTATGGAAGAGAGAACGCCTCATGGACGACCGTCAGTCTCTGACCCTTACACCACAATCCCGTTATCAACCGCAGCAAACTTCCCTCGGCCGCCCAGCAGCCGATTCCCGAGTGCGCAATATCACCCAGGGTGTCCAAGGCCTGCCGCTGATCCTGCGTCTGTCGCTGGTCGATGCGATGACCAGCGAGCCGGTCATCGGCGCGCTGGTGCGCATTCAGCAGCGTGTCGATGGCGACAACAGCCTGGGCGGCAGCCAATCCACCGACAGCCATGGCATCGTCCGCTTCACCAGTATCTATCCGGATCGACCTGCGCACGGCGCTGTTTGCTTGAAGCTGAACGTATTCATTCCCGGCGACGAAGCAGGAGCGCAAGCTCACCACGAGGCCTGGGCCGGCACCTTGCACCTCCCAGGCCGCTGCGGCTGTGAAGGTGCCGCCGAGGACGCCTTGCGGTTGGTATTGCAGCCGATCGCCGGCGCCGATCTTGAAGACGGCGCCTTCGCCTGCCAGACCCTCGGCATCGACACCTTCGCCGTGTCGTCGCAGCTTGGCCTCGAAGGCTACGAAAAAAATTCCGGAGCGCCGTTCTAGCGCAGTTGGTCCAGCGCCCGAACCAGCTGCTCCATTTCGCCGGCCGTAGTGGTCAACCCCGGGGTGATGCGGATACAAGGCCCGCATGCGGCGCCGGTGCGCACCACGGTGAACAGGTTGAATTCGCTGAGCAGACGCTCGGCCATGGCCTGCTGATCGGTATGCCGGGTGAAGCGCAGCGCGGTGATCCCGCAATACAGTTGCGGGTCGTCAGGCGTCAGCACTTCGATGCCCGGCAGGTGTCGCACGGCGCTGACCCACAGGTTGCGCAGGTAACTCAGGCGAGGGCTTTTGGCTGCGGCGCCGCCGAGCGCGTCGTGCTCTTCGAACACCAGCGGCAAGGTCATCAGCGCCGGGATGTTCGGCGTGCTGTACGAGGTGCGCGCGCGAATATCGCTTACTGGGTAATGCATCTCGCCCATGTCCGGATCAATGTCAGCCAGACGCTGCGGAGCAATATAGATGAAGCCAAGGGTCAGCGGTGCGCCGATCCATTTGTGCAGGTTATAACCGGCGAAAGCGATGCCCAACGCTTGCAGGTCGAATTCAATCTGGCCGAGGGCGTGGGCACCGTCGAGGATGATGTCGACGCCATGCTCTTTGGCCAATGCGGCGATGGCTTGCACCGGCATGACCAGACCGGTGCGATGGGTGACATGGGTCAGCGCCATCAGTTTGAGCTTCGGGTGGCGGGTGAAAGCTTCCCGGTAGCTTTCCAGCAGGCTGTCGAAACTGGCGGGATGGTGGTGCGTAATCTCGATGACCTCAACGCCACGCTGTTTCGCCAGCCAGCGCATGGCGCCTTTGACCGTGTCGTACTCAAGGTCGCAGATCAGCAGCTGATCGCCCGGTTGCAGGCGATTGTAATTGCGGATCAGCGATTGCAGGCCTTCGGTGGCATTGCGCGTCAGCGCCACGCTTTGCGCGCGCACGCCGATCAGTTCGGCCAGTTGCGCGCGGATCTCAAGGTTGTCGTGCTGTTCAAAGCGCTGGCGCACATAAATCGAGTTGCTGGTGTTGATCAGCTCGATATTGCGCTGGTACTCCTCGATCACCGTGCGCGACATGCGCCCGAAGTAACCGTTTTCCAGGTTGACCGGGCCGGGCTGCACATCGTATCGGTCGGCGAATGTCTGCCAGAAGGCTTCGTCACGGGCGCGGCGGGTGTTGTCAGGCATGGTCGGCAAGGCTCAAGAGGGAAGGGCGCGTCAGTGGCGCGGGGCGGGTTTGCCGTGTTTGGCGCGCAGCGGTTCGAGCAGGTCGGACAGGCCGTTGTGGTCGATCTCCTGCATCAACGCCAACAGGCCACCGAGTTCACCGTGGGGAAAGCCTTCACGGGCGAACCAGTTCAGATAGGGGCCAGGCAAGTCGGCAATGATCCGCCCTTTGTATTTGCCGAAGGGCATCTCGCGGGTGATCAGCAGTTCGAGTTTTTCCGGATTCATCAGCACGCTTCATCGATTCACATGACAGCCTGGAAAATACAGGCATTCTGCATGCAGGCCAAATGACAGATCATGCAAAAAACCAGCATACAGATGGTTCAATCTTTCTTAAGTCACTGAAAACAAAGATATTTTTACCTGGAGCGAAGCTGGCACGCACACTGCAATATCCCTTGCATCTTCAACCCATCGCAAGGAATTGAAAAAATGACCGACATGAATAAAGAAGCCATTTCTGTACTCAACGACCTGATTGAAACCTGCAAGGACGGTCAGGAAGGGTTCAAGACTTGCGCCGAAGACATCAAGCACCCAGAACTGAAAACCCTGTTCGTGCAGCGCTCCGCCGATTGCGCCACCGCAGCAGCCGAGCTGCAGGCTCAGGTACGTTCGCTGGGCGGTGATCCGGAAACTTCGACCAGCGTTGCCGGTGATCTGCACCGTCGCTGGGTCGACGTCAAATCCATGTTCACCGGTAAAGACGAAGAGGCTGTGCTGAACGAAGCCGAGCGCGGTGAAGACCATGCGCTGAAGGCTTATCGTGAAGCGATCGAGAAGATCAACAAGCACAATCTGGTTGGCATCAAGGATCTGGTTGAGCGTCAGTACCACGGCGTACAACGCAACCACGACCAGGTGAAAGCCCTGCGTAACCAGGCTCGTGCCAACTCTTAAGCTGCACTGAAACAACTGTGGGAGCGAGCCTGCTCGCGAATTCGGTGTGTCATGCAATGTTGCTTTTGCT
>NZ_JASCPT010000008.1:0-89483 GCF_029959775.1 Pseudomonas sp. PS01270
GCTCGCGAAAGCGGTCTGTCTGACACATCGATACTGAATGTGCTGGCGCCTTCGCGAGCAGGCTCGCTCCCACAAGGACATGTGTTTATCTTTCAAACCTGTCGGACCTTTTTCTATGCGCATCAAAGTCCACTGCCAGAACCGCATCGGCATCCTGCGCGACATTCTCAATCTGCTGGTGGCGTACGGGATCAACGTTGCCCGCGGTGAAGTTGGCGGTGAGCATGGCAATGCGATCTATCTGCACTGCCCGAACCTGATCAACATCCAGTTCCAGGCGTTGCGCCCCAAGTTCGAGGCGATCGGCGGGGTGTTTGGGGTCAAGCGCGTCGGGCTGATGCCCAGTGAACGCCGGCACATGGAATTGAACGCGCTGCTAGGCGCACTGGAGTTTCCGGTGCTGTCGATCGACATGGGCGGCTCGATCGTTGCGGCCAACCGCGCGGCGGCGCAGTTGCTCGGGGTGCGCGTCGATGAAGTGCCGGGGATTCCGCTGTCGCGCTACGCCGAGGATTTCGATTTGCCGGAATTGGTGCGCGCCAACAAATCGCGGATCAACGGCATGCGGGTCAAGGTCAAGGGCGACATCTTTCTCGCTGACATCGCGCCGCTGCAATCGGAACACGACGACAGCGAGGCCATGGCCGGCGCGGTGCTGACGCTGCACCGCGCCGACCGGGTCGGCGAGCGAATCTACAATGTGCGCAAGCAAGAGCTGCGCGGGTTCGACAGCATCTTTCAAAGCTCGAAAGTCATGGCCGCTGTGGTCCGCGAAGCGCGACGCATGGCGCCGCTGGATGCACCGCTATTAATAGAAGGCGAAACCGGCACCGGCAAGGAACTGCTGGCGCGCGCCTGCCATCTCGCCAGCCCGCGTGGACAGTCACCGTTGATGGCGCTCAATTGCGCCGGGTTGCCGGAGTCGATGGCCGAGACCGAGCTGTTCGGCTACGGCCCCGGCGCTTTCGAAGGCGCTCGCGCTGAGGGCAAGCTTGGCCTGCTGGAGTTGACCGCTGGCGGCACGCTGTTTCTCGATGGCGTCGGCGAGATGAGCCCGCGCTTGCAGGTCAAATTGCTGCGCTTTCTTCAGGACGGTTGCTTCCGTCGCGTCGGCAGTGATGAAGAGGTCTATCTCGATGTGCGGGTGATCTGCGCGACCCAGGTGGACTTGTCCGAATTGTGCGCGCGCGGCGAGTTTCGCCAGGATCTCTATCACCGCTTGAACGTGCTGTCGCTGCACATTCCGCCGCTGCGCGAATGCCTCGACGGTCTGACGCCGCTGGTTGAACACTTTCTCGACCAGGCCAGCCGGCAGATCGGTTGTCCGCTGCCGAAACTGGCCCCGGCGGCGATGGATCGCCTCAGCCATTACCACTGGCCGGGCAACGTGCGGCAGCTGGAGAACGTGCTGTTCCAGGCGGTTTCCCTGTGCGACGGCGGCACGGTCAAGGCCGAACATATTCGCCTGCCGGATTACGGCGTGCGTCAGCCGCTTGGCGATTTCTCCCTCGACGGAAGTCTGGACGAGATCGTCGGGCGTTTCGAGAAAGCGGTGCTGGAGCGCTTGTATTCCGAGCACCCGAGCAGTCGGCAGTTGGGCAAACGGCTGGGGGTTTCGCACACGACGATTGCCAACAAGTTGCGTGAATATGAGGTTGGCAAAACCTCCGAAAGCTAAGTAGAGCCTTTGTGGCGAGGGGATTTATCCCCGATGGGCTGCGCAGCGGCCCCGCTTTTCCTTCACTGCGACCTCATTTGCAGGCTTGGCGACTGCTGCGCAGCCGAACGGGGATAAATCCCCTCGCCACAGGATCGCCATCCCCCGCCGAACTCAGGATTGCCACTAACCGGCATGACACCGCCGGTTTTTCGTCTTCGACCCATTTCAGATTCCCCCTCCGATCCCCTCAAGTCCCCTGTTTGCCGGGCCTTCGCCCGCCAATAAAAAGTTGGTCTGCAAATTGCTTATGGCTGAGCAGTACAGCGGTGGGCGGCAAACGTCCGGCATGCAGAGGAAACACAGTGGACAAGTACCTTTATGTGGCAATGACCGGCGCCAGCCAGAACGCACTGGCGCAGCGGGCGCATGCCAACAACCTGGCGAACATCTCCACCAACGGCTTCCAGCGCGACCTCGAGCAGGCGCGTTCGATGCCGGTGTTCGGTGACAGCTTTCCGGCGCGCGCGTTTGCCATGAGCGAACGTCCCGCCACCGACTTCACGCCGGGCTCGCTGGTGCAGACCGGGCGTGAACTCGACGTCGCGGTATCCGGCAACGGTTTCATCGCCGTGCAAAACCCCAGCGGTGGCGAAAGCTACGTGCGCACCGGCAGCCTCAACATCGACGCCCTCGGCGTATTGCGCGCCGGCAACGGCATGCCGGTGATCGGTAATGGCGGCCCGATCGCCGTGCCGCCCGAGCAGCAGGTCGAAGTCGGCGAAGACGGCACCATCAGCATTCGCGCAATGGGCGAAGGTCCGCGCGTCATGGCCGAAGTCGACCGGATCAAGCTGGTCAACCCGGACATCAAGAACATGAACAAAGGCCTCGACGGTTCGATTTACACCAAGGACGGCCAGCCGGCGCAAGCCGACGCCAACGTCAAACTGGTCTCGGGTTTCCTCGAGTCGAGCAACGTCAATGCCGTGGAAGAAATGACTTCGGTGCTGGCCCTGGCCAAGCAGTTCGAGTTGCACGTCAAGATGATGAACACCGCCAAAGACGACGACCAGGCCATGGCTCGGGTCTTGCAGATCAGCTAATTATCAGAACGTCGCGCCGTAAAACAGGCGCACGAGGAGAATCGAATGCTTCCGGCTCTATGGGTTGCCAAAACCGGTCTGTCCGCCCAGGACACCAACCTGACCACCATTTCCAACAACCTGGCGAACGTCTCGACCACGGGTTTCAAACGTGACCGTGCCGAGTTCCAGGACCTGCTCTATCAGATCAAGCGTCAGCCAGGCGCCCAGTCGACCCAGGACAGCGAACTGCCGTCGGGTCTGCAAGTGGGTACCGGTGTGCGCATTGTCGGCACCCAGAAAAACTTCACCGCCGGCAGCCTGCAAACCACCGAGCAGCCGCTGGACATGGCCATCGACGGTCGCGGTTTCTTCCAGATCCTGCAGCCGGACGGCACCACGTCCTACACCCGTGACGGTACTTTCCACCTCGACTCCAATGGCCAGATCGTCAACGCCAGCGGTTTCGCGCTGGAACCGGCGATCATCATTCCGAACGATGCGCAGACCTTCACTGTCGGCCGTGACGGCACCGTGTCGATCACCATCGCCGGCAACCCGGCCTCGCAAGTGATCGGCAACCTGCAGACCGCCGACTTCATCAACCCGGCCGGCCTGCAAGCCGTGGGCAACAACCTGTTCCTGGAAACCGCTGCTTCCGGCGCGCCGCAGATCGGCACTCCGGGCCTGAACGGTTTCGGTACCACGCTGCAGAACACTTTGGAAACCTCGAACGTCAGCACCGTTGAAGAAATGGTCAACATGATCACCACTCAACGCGCCTACGAGATGAACTCCAAGGTGATCTCCACCGCCGACCAGATGCTCTCGTTCGTAACGCAGAATCTGTAATCCAGTCTTTGGGGCGGCCTGAGGTCGCCAGCAACACCGTGAGGTAGGGTCATGAAGCGCTTTGTATCTGTTCTGGCATTGAGTGGGGTCGTCTCGCTCGCGGGCTGCGTCGCCCCGACGCCCAAGCCCAATGACCCTTACTACGCCCCGGTGTTGCCGCGCACACCGTTGCCGGCGGCTGCCAATAACGGCTCGATCTATCAGGCCGGCTTTGAGCAGAACCTGTACAGCGACCGCAAGGCGTTCCGGGTCGGTGACATCATCACCATCACCCTGAACGAGCGCACCCAGGCAAGCAAGAACGCCAACTCGCAGATGGACAAGAACAGCGATAACTCGATTGGTCTGACCTCGTTGTTCGGCTCCAGCCTGACCACCAACAACCCGATCGGTGGTGGCGACCTGAGTCTCAACGCCGGCTATAGCGCCGACCGTTCGACCAAGGGTGACGCCAAGTCGGGACAGAGCAACAGCCTGACCGGCTCCATCACCGTGACCGTGGCCGACGTGCTGCCCAACGGCATCATCGCCGTGCGTGGCGAGAAGTGGCTGACGCTCAACACCGGTGACGAACTGGTGCGCATCGCCGGCATGGTCCGCGCCGATGACATCGCGACCGACAACACCGTGTCGTCGACCCGCGTCGCCGATGCGCGCATCACCTACTCGGGTACCGGCGCGTTTGCCGATACGAGTCAGCCAGGCTGGTTCGACCGTTTCTTCCTCAGCCCGCTGTTCCCTTTCTAGGTGGCTACGTTGAATCTGAAAAGCCTTATGGTAGCCGCGTTGTTGATGTCTGCGGCGTTCACCGCACACGCCGAGCGGCTGAAAGACATCGCCAGCATTTCCGGCGTGCGCTCCAACCAGTTGATCGGTTACGGCCTGGTGGTCGGGCTTAACGGCACCGGTGACCAGACGACGCAGACCCCGTTCACCCTGCAGACCTTCAACAACATGCTCTCGCAGTTCGGCATCAAGGTGCCGCCGGGATCGGGCAACGTGCAGTTGAAGAACGTCGCGGCGGTGTCGGTGAGTGCCGATCTGCCAGCGTTTGCCAAACCGGGTCAGCAGGTCGACATCACCGTGTCCTCGATCGGTAACTCCAAGAGCCTGCGTGGCGGCACCTTGCTGCTGACGCCGCTCAAGGGTATCGACGGCAACGTCTATGCGATCGCTCAGGGTAACCTCGTGGTCGGCGGTTTCGACGCTGAAGGCCGTGATGGTTCGAAGATTACCGTCAACGTTCCGTCGGCCGGTCGCATCCCTGGCGGTGCGTCGGTGGAACGTGCGGTGCCGAGCGGTTTCAACCAGGGCAACAGCCTGACGCTGAACCTCAACCGTTCCGACTTCACCACCGCCAAGCGCATCGTCGACAAGGTCAACGACATGCTCGGCCCTGGCGTCGCCCAAGCCATCGACGGCGGTTCGGTGCGGGTCACTGCGCCACTGGATCCGAGCCAGCGCGTCGACTACCTGTCGATTCTGGAAAACCTCGAAATCGATCCGGGTCAGGCGGTGGCGAAAGTCATCATCAACTCGCGTACCGGCACCATCGTCATCGGCCAGAACGTGAAAGTGTCGCCAGCCGCCGTGACCCACGGCAGCCTGACCGTGACCATCACCGAAGACCCGATCGTCAGCCAGCCGGGCCCGCTGTCCAACGGCCAGACCGCCGTCGTGCCACGCTCGCGAGTGAATGCCGAACAGGAAGCCAAACCGATGTTCAAGTTCGGCCCGGGCACCACCCTCGACGAGATCGTCCGTGCGGTAAACCAGGTCGGCGCAGCACCGGGTGACCTGATGGCAATTCTCGAAGCTCTGAAGCAGGCCGGCGCATTGCAAGCCGACCTGATCGTGATCTGAGGCCGGCCACCATGGATATGCGCAAAAGCGGTCTGGTCAGCAGCAGCGATTCGGGTTCCTACTCCGACCTCAATCGTCTGAACCAGCTCAAGGTCGGCGACAAGAACAGCGACGAAAACATGCGCAAGGTTGCGCAGGAATTCGAGTCGCTGTTCCTCGGCGAAATGCTCAAGTCGATGCGTTCGGCCACCGAAGCGCTCGGCCAGGACAACCCGCTGAACACGCCGGCGGCCAAGCAGTATCAGGAAATGCACGACCAGCAACTGGCGGTTTCCATGTCGCGGGAGGGCGGTGGTATCGGTCTGGCCGACGTGCTGATCCGGCAGATGTCGAAGAACAAACCGATGGCGCCGGGCGAGGCTGCGGCCGCGTCCGCCGCCAAGCAGCAGGAAGCGCTGGCCAAGGCCGCTGCGGTGCCGACGCCGATTGCCGCTGGCACCGTCGCCACCGGTCCGCTGTCCCGCGTCAACGGCGAGCGTCCGTTGTGGGCATCGCGCTCGGTGCATGCGCCGAACAACACCGATATTTCCCATCGCAACGACATGGCGCTGATCAACCAGCGGCGTCTGGCATTGCCGCCGAAACTGGCCGATCGCTTGCTCGCCGGTCTGGTGCCGTCGGCGCCGAGCGTGGCCACTGCGACCACTGCAGCAGCGACCAACGCCTTGCCGCAACGTGCTGCGACTACCGCCGTCACAGGCTCCGGCGCTTTGTACAACGGCGACTGGCTGGCCCGTGCCGAAGAGCAGAAAGCCGCTGGCGGGCAGATGCAGGTTTACGGCCGCGCCATGGCGCAGATTCCGTTGGCACCGGCGAAGAAGGCCTTCAGTTCCGCCGACGAATTCGTCAACACCATGCTGCCGATGGCCAAGGAAGCCGCTGACCGCATCGGCGTCGATCCGCGTTATCTGGTGGCGCAAGCGGCGCTGGAAACCGGTTGGGGCAAATCGGTCATGCGCGCCCAGGATGGCAGCAGCAGCCACAACCTGTTCGGCATCAAGGCGAGCAGCAACTGGAAGGGCGATTCGGCCCGCGCGATCACCAGCGAGTTCCGCAATGGCGCGATGGTCAAGGAGACGGCCGAGTTCCGTTCCTACGCCTCGTACAAGGACAGCTTCCACGATCTGGTGACGTTGCTGCAGAGCAACAATCGCTATCAAGAAGTGCTGAAGTCGGCCGATAACCCAGAACAGTTTGTACGCGAGTTGCAGAAGGCCGGTTACGCCACCGACCCGAACTACGCGACGAAGATTTCGCAAATTGCCAAGCAGATGAACAGTTTTGAAAACTACGCTGCGGCGGGTGTCTCCACCACGCCTTTATAAGGCACCAGGTAATAAGGTCTGAACCATGAGTTTGCTCAATATCGGGATGTCGGGACTGTCGGCCAGCCAGTCCTCTCTGGCTACGACAGGCAACAACATTGCCAACGTCGACACCGCCGGTTATTCACGTCAGCAAACCGTGCAGGGCACTAAGTCCTCGCAGCAGTACGGCAGCGTTTTCATCGGCACGGGCACGACCCTGGCCGACGTGCGCCGGGTGTACAACTCGTATCTGGAATCGCAGCTGCACACCGCGACGTCGCTGGACAGCGAATCGGCCGCGTTTCTCAAGCAGGCGACGCCGCTGGACGCGATGCTGTCGGACACCAACACTGGCCTGACCGGTGTACTGCAGAAATTCTTCACCTCGATGCAGGGCGTATCGACGTCGGCCACCGATGACACTTCGCGTCAGTCGGTGCTGACCGGCGCGCAGGCGCTGACCAGCCGTTTCAATACCCTGGCCAAGCAGCTCAACGATCAGAACACCACGATCAACGGCAGCCTCGGCGACATGACTGCCCAGGTGAACAAACTCGCCACGGCGATCGCCAATCTCAACCAGAAGATCGGCGAAATCTCCACCAGTGGCGGGGCGCCGAACGACCTGCTCGACAGCCGCAACGAAGCCGTGCGTCAGCTCTCCGAGCTGACCGGTGCCCAGGTCGTCGAGCGCGGCACCAGCTTCGACATCTATGTCGGCAGCGGTCAGCCGCTGGTCATCGGCAACACCACCAACAGCCTGAGCATGGTCGCGAGCAAGACCGACCCGTCGCGCATGTCGATCCAGATGGATCGCGGTTCGAGCACCATCGACATCACTTCGGTGATCAGCGGTGGTGAAATCGGCGGTCTGCTGACCTATCGCAAGGAAGTCCTCGACCCGTCGCTCAACGAGCTCGGTCGCGTCGCTCTGGTGATTGCCGATCAGATCAACAGCCAGCAAGCCCAGGGCATCGACAAGAACGGTGACTTCGGCGCGGCGATTTTCAACAACATCAACAGTGCCGCGCTGATCAGTCAGCGCAGCATTGCGAAGGATGGCAACAGCGCCGGTTCGGGCAACCTCGATGTGACCATCAAGGACACCGGCAAGCTGACCACCAGCGATTATCAGGTGACCTTCACCAGCGCCACCGATTACACCGTCAAGCGTTCCGACGGCACCGATCTGGGCGCGTTCAGCACCACGACCAATCCGCCGCCAGTGATCGACGGTTTCACCCTGGCCTTGAATGGCGGCGCGCTGAGCGCAGGTGACTCGTTCAAGATCACGCCGACCCGCAACGCGGCGGCGAGCATTCAGACGGTCCTGACCGATCCGAAGAAAATCGCTGCGGCAGGTCCGCTGACCGGCGTCGCCAGCGCCAACGGTCTGGGCACTTACACCCAGCCGACGCTCAGCGACAAGATCGACATCTACAACCCGACCGCCCAGGCTGACATGCAGGCGGCGTTGAAGAATTCGACACCAGTGAAACTGGTATTTGGCGCAGCCAGCGGTGGCAGCCAGTCGTACACCCTGGTCGACGCCAAGGGCGGAACGCTGGGCACCGGCACCATCGTGCCCGGCCAGTCGAACACGCTGAATCTGAAGGTCGGCATCGTCGACGCCAGCGGCAACCCGGTGATGGACACTACGGTCACGCCGAACGTGCAGAAGACCTTCACCGTGCAGACCACCGTGGGCGGCACGCCGAAAACCGGCGAGACCTTCACCATGAACCTGACCGGCGCGGCGTCTTCGGACAACCGCAACGCCCAGGCACTGGTCGCGTTGCAAACCAAACAGACCGTGGACACCGGTTCGGCGAGCAAGGGCATCAGCCTGACCGACGCCTACAACACCCTGGTGACCAACGTCGGTACCAAGACCGCCCAAGGCAAGTCCGACAGCGCCGCAACCACGGCGATTCTGGAGAACGCCAAGGGTGCCCGCGATTCGCTTTCCGGGGTCAACCTGGACGAAGAAACCGGCAACCTGGTCAAGTACCAGCAGTACTACACAGCGTCTTCGCAGATCATCAAAGCTGCGCAGGAAACTTTCGCCACGCTGATCAACAGCCTTTAAGGAGTCGTAATTCATGCGCATTTCCACCGCCCAGTATTACGGAACGCAAGCTTCGGATTATCAGCGTAACTTCAACAAGGCCGTTGCCACCGCGAGCGAGGCGAGCAGCCTGCAGCGTATCAACACCGCCGCCGATGATCCGATCGGTGCCGGGCGCTTGCTGCAATTGGGCCAGCAGGCGGCGATGCTCGATCAGTACAAGACCAACGTCAACACCACCAAAAGTGCGTTGAACGTGCAGGAGTCCACGCTGGATTCGATCACCACGGCGTTGGCACGGGCCAAGGAACTTGCGCTGGCCGCGAACAACGGCACGATCACCGACAAGGACCGCCAGGCGTACGCCTCGGAGATGGGCGAGATCCAGCAACAAGTGCTGGGCCTGATGAACGCCAAGGATGCCAACGGCAACTATCTGTTCTCCGGTTCGAAAACCGATACCGCACCGTACTCGAAGAATTCTGACGGCACGTTCAGCTACAACGGCGACCAGACCACCATCGATCTGGGCATCGGCGACGGCATGACCGTGGGTACCAACACCACCGGTTGGGACGCGTTCCAGCAGACCATCAACACCGGCCGCACCAACACCAAGATGACTGCGCCAGCCGTCGATGACGGCCGTGTCGTGCTGTCCAACGGCACCGTCGGCACTGCCGCTACCTACGACGCCAAGTTCACTGCCGGGCAGCCGTACACCATCGATTTCGTCAGCAGCACCCAGCTGAAGATCACCGATGCGCTTGGCAACGATGTGACCGCCGAGGCCAGCCAGAATGGCTTGATCAGCAATAGCAGCGGCGCCAACCAGACTGTCAGCTTCCGTGGCGTCGACCTCAAGCTGAACGTCAACCTGAAGGCTGGCGATACCAATCCCGACGCCGTTATTGCAGGGCACAGCTTCCAGCTGTCGGCTTCGCCGGACTCGTTCACCACCACGCGTAATCCGGGTAACCCGTCGACCAGCGTGATCACCGGTTCGACCATCACCGATCAGGCAGCCTACACCGCAGCGTTTCCGCAGGGCGGCGCAGTGCTCAAGTTCACCAGCGCCACCGATTTCGATCTGTATGCCGCGCCAGTGACCGCCGACAGCAAGCCGGTTTCCTCGGGCACGGTGGCCGGCGGTAACGCCACCGCTGCCGGTGTGACCTTCGCGCTGGGCAGCACGCCGGCCGCTGGCGATCAGTTCTCGATCCAGCCGAACAATCACCAGACCCAGAACGTGCTCGACACCCTCGGCCAGATGATCACCGCGCTGAATACGCCGGTTGACGGCGACCCGGTTGCCAAGCAGAAATTGCAGGGCGCGATGGAGGCGGGCCTCGGCAACATCGACGCTGCCGCCAATCAGATCGGCACCGCAGTCACCACCATTGGTGCGCGCGGCCAGGCGCTGGACATGCAGGCCATCACCAACGACAGCCTGACCACGGCGAACAGCACGACCCAAGGTTCGATCCGTGATTCCGATCCGGCTGAAGTCATGACCCGTCTGACCCTGCAACAGACCATGCTGCAAGCCGCGCAACTGGCGTTCAGCAAGATCAGTCAGTTGGGTCTGTTCAACAAGATCTGATGATTGGCGGGCGCGAGCGCGCCCGCCAACGTTGTGCCTCTGTTAATGATTTTTTGCGGTATCAAGGGCTCGTTTTTGCGAGCGGGCTCGTACCGCCTGTGAGCCCGCCGTGAATTCACTTCCTCTCGTCAGCATTGCCATCCCTGCGTTCAATCCGCGCTTTTTCGAGCGCACGCTGAACAGTGCCGTCAGCCAGACTTACAGCAATCTCGACATCGTCGTGTGCGATGACAGTCGTGGTGACGAGATCAAGGACATCGTCAGCCTGGTCATGGAGCAAACCGGGGCCCAGGTGCGCTACGTTCGCAATCCACAGACGCTGGGGCTGGTGGGCAACCTGAAAGCCTGCCTCGAACAGGCGCGCGGCGAGTTCATCAAATTCCTGTGTGACGATGACCTGCTGTATTCGGCATGTATCGAACAGCAAGCCCATGAGTTACAGCGCGAAGAAGTCAGTCTGGTGATCGCTCAGCGGCTGCTGTGGGACGCCAACGACATCATTCTGCCGGCCCGTTTGGAAAACAGCTCGCTATCACCCGTAAGCGCCTTGCTCAAAGGTGACGATGTGCTGAGCATTTTCGAAAAATTCCCGGTCAACGTCCTCGGTGGCTTCAGCAGTGCGTTGTTCCGGCGTGCCGATGTCGCCGAACTGTTGCCCGCTCTGACTGAAGCAGGTGCATGCTTCGTCGCGACCCTGGATTTTGCCTTGTATGTGTGTCTGTTGCGGCGCGGCAACATGGTGACGTCGAACAATGTCCTGAGCGCCGAGCGACTTTACCCTGAGCGCCTGAGCGCGCAGCAACCGATGAAGGATGCTGCCGAGGTTGAGCGCGAGTGGCTTTCGCAAATGCTCAAAGTACGCAGCGGCGAGTCGGCGCCCGCAAAGGGCTGGGTTCGCTACGTGCGACTGACGAGCGCCGACGAGTCGCCTCGCGTTTGGGAAGAACTGCCGCTGAGCCGTACCCTTGGCACCAAGCAAAGCCGCCAGGAGCTGGGTGTGGGTGTCGACAGCTTCAGTTTCGGCGAACTCTATGCGCAGTGGCTGGCGTGTCGGGTGCTGACCGAGACGCAGCGCCAATGGTTGCCGGAAACGCTTGCTGGCTGGCCGCAGCAGCCGAGGATCGTGCCGATCATCATCGATGCACAGGGTAGCCGCGACGGTCTCGAGCGCACCCTGCAAGCGCTCGCTGCACAGGACTATCCACCGGAGCTGGTGCTGGTACTGTCCGTAGCCTGTACCGAAGCAGTGTTGCAGGATCGCGTGTTCCACATGCCGTTGCAGGGTGACGGTCTGGAGCAGATCAATACGCTGTTGCCACAACTCGAAGGCGCCGACTGGTTCTATCTGCTGCAACCGGGAGATCGCCCGGTGGCACCGGCATTGCTGGTGATGGCCGATCGCATCGCGCATTCGCGGTCGCTGACGTGTCTGTACAGTGATGAAGGCAGCGTGCGCGCCGGCGAATCGGCGGAACCGGCGTTCAAACCGGACTTCAACCTCGACCTCATGCGCAGTTATCCATACGTCGGCCGAGCGCTGGCATTCCAGCGCGAACGCTTCCTCGCCCTCGGTGGATTTGCGCCAACGTTCGCCGAACTGGCGCCACACGACATGCTCTGGCGGATGGTCGAAAGCGATGGCCTGCAGGTTGTCGGTCATATCGCCGAGGTATTGCTGGAGTCGAAATTCGACCTGTCGCAATGGCTCACCGAGCCTGGCGTGGTGGAGCAAAGTCGGCGAATTCTCGAGGCGCATCTGCAGCGCCTCGGCATTGCTCATGAAATCCGCCAGAACGGGCTGCTCAATCGTGTCGACTACCGTCACGCGCAGCGCCCTCTGGTGTCGGTGATCATCGTCACTCAGGACCAGACTGCCGCCTTGCAGCGCTGTGTCGAAACGCTGCTGGAGAAAACCGCCTACACCGAGTACGAATTGCTCCTGGTCGATAACGGCAGCGAAAGCGCTGAAGCGCGGGCGTGGCTGGACGGCATGGCGCAGCTGGGCAGCGACCGGATTCGCGTGCTGCGGTATGCGCAAAAGGGCGATGCCGCCGCTGTGCACAACTTCGCCGCGCGCCAGGCGCGCGGTGAGTACGTGCTGATGCTTAACGCCTTTGCGGTAATCACCCAGGCCGACTGGCTCGATGAGCTGCTCAATCATGCACAACGCCCTGAAGTCGGGGTGGTGGGCGCCAAGCTGTTCAACCCGGACGGTGGGGTGCTGCACGCCGGTCTCATCTTGGGGCTGAATGGGCCGGCGGGACTGCCGTTCTACGGCCAGCCGATGCAGGCGGACGGGTATATGCACCGACTGCAAGCTGTGCATGATCTGAGCGCGGTCGGTGGCGACTGCATGATGATTCGCAAATCGGTATTCGAAGCGGCCGGCGGTCTTGATGAGCAGGATTTCAAGCAAACGCTCAGTGTCGTGGATCTGTGCCTGCGCATTGGTCGCGACGGTTATCTGGTGGTGATGAACCCGCACGCCGTGCTGGCGGTGGGTACGCAGCCAGTTATCGCGGCGACGGAGCAAGAGCAAGCGCAGCACGCCGAGGAGAAGGACACCTTCTATCAACGCTGGCTGCCACTGGTTGCGCGCGACCCGGCCTATAACGTCAACCTGACGTTGCAGGGCGTTGGCGCCAGCAACTTCAGCCTTGAACCGGGCCTGCGTACTGGCTGGAGCGCGTTCTCCAAGGCGCAACTGCCGAACGTGCTCGCGGTTCCGATCAATGCTTCTGCCATCGGTCACTACCGCATGAGTCAGCCAATGATCGAGCTGGAAGCGGCCAACCGGGTGGAGGGACGGGTCTGCTACGGCTTACCGTCGATCATCGATATCGAGCGTCAGTCCCCCGATGTGATCGTCCTGCAAGGGCGCTATTCGGAGCATGCCATTGATGAAATTCCGCCGCTGAAGAAGTTCTTCAATGCCCGACGGATTTTCGAACTCGACGACTATGTCATCGACGTTCCCCATCGCAATGCACATATCCGCAACATGCCGGGCAAGTCGGACATGGAGCGTATGGTGCGCCGAGCGATCGGCCTGTGCGATCGCGTGGTCGTTTCAACCGCGCCACTGGCCAACGCGCTGTCGGACATGCACCACGACATACGCGTGGTGCCGAACATGTTGGCTCAGGACTTGTGGGGACACCTGCGCAGCCAGCGTCGCACCTCGAAAAAGCCCCGTGTCGGCTGGGGGGGCGGCACCAGTCACCATGGCGATCTGGCAGTGATCGCCGACGTGGTGCGCGAACTGGCCAACGAAGTCGACTGGGTTTTCTTCGGCATGTGCCCGGATGATTTGCTGCCGTACATGCATGAGTTTCACGGAGTGATCCCGCTGGATGTCTATCCGGCAAAACTGGCCAGCCTGAACCTCGATCTGGCGCTGGCACCGCTGGAGTTCCACATCTTCAACGACTGCAAGAGCAATCTGCGGCTGCTCGAGTATGGCGCCTGCGGTTTTCCGGTGGTCTGCACCGATACCGAGGCCTATCGCGGCTACTTGCCGTGCACGCGGGTCAAGACCAACACGACCGATGAGTGGCTGCAAGCGATCCGCATGCATCTGGCTGACCCGGATGCCAGTTATCGCATGGGCGATGAACTGCGTGAGGTGGTGCTGCGAGACTATGTTCTGCGCGGCGATAACTTGCGCCATTGGGAGTATGGCTGGCTGGCGGATTGATCTTTCAGATGGGCGACCTATCGGGTCGCCTTTTTTTGGAGCCTTGGCGGCCTTTGGGCCGACCAGGCTTGGGGTTGTTTGGTGTGAATGTTCGGATGTTTCTCTGCGGCGGCTGGCGGTTTCGCCCTTACGGCGAGTCACCTTTTTCAAACGCCGGAGTGCCGGCCCAGCAAAAAGGTAACCCAAAACGCTTGCTCCTGCGTTCGGCCCTCGCAGGCTCGGGTCCCTTCGCTGCGGGATCGATCCGGGCGCAGCGGCTACGGTTTGCTTCGCTACACCTACGTCCGCTGTGTCTGGCTGCGCCAGACGGTCGCTGCGCTCCCACGCCCGGATCAATCCCTCCACTCAGCCTTCCGATGTAGCCGGTGACGCAAGATCAAGAGCACTCGAGCTGGCGCTCATTGTTGAGTGGTTAGAAGCGTCGCATGGCTTGGGATTTCGGTGGATTTGCCCCTCACCCCAGCCCTCTCCCCCTGGAGAGGGAGCCGATCTTTGGGCTTTTCAGAATTTGTGTTCGACTCGGTATTTCAGGTCGGCATAGCGCTCGCATCCACTGCGGTCAGTCCCCTCTCCCTCCGGGAGAGGGCTAGGGTGAGGGGCTTTTTTTTTTTGCTCCGGCCTGTTGTTTCTCGTTGTCAATGATTTTGAAGCTGGCGCGTTTCCTGCAAGTCCCCCTCAAATCGCCATAAAACGAGCGCTTGCGGTCATTGCACTTGCGCCCGGAACGGCAAAAAGTGTCGCCGCAAGGCCCGCAACGCTCAACAAAGCCATGCGCAGCCCGGTGAAGAACAAGAGGGGAGACGATGAAGGCAGTAATTTTGGCGGGTGGCCTCGGCACGCGGATCAGTGAAGAGTCGCACCTCAAGCCCAAGCCGATGATCGAGATCGGCGGCAAGCCAATTCTCTGGCACATCATGAAGCAGTATTCCGCCCATGGAATCCACGACTTCGTCATCTGCCTGGGCTACAAGGGCTATGCGATCAAGGACTTCTTCGCCAACTACTTCCTGCACACCTCCGACGTCACCTTCAACATGCGCGAGAACCGCATGGAGGTGCACCAGAATTACAGCGAGCCGTGGAGCGTCACGCTGGTCGACACCGGCGAAGAAACCATGACCGGTGGCCGGCTCTTGCGCACTGCGCCTTATCTCAAGGACGAGAAAGCCTTTTGTTTTACCTACGGCGACGGCGTCTCGGATATCGATATCGGCGCTTTGATCCGTTTTCATGACGCGCACGGCAAGCGCGCGACCGTTACGGCCGTGCAGCCTCCAGGCCGTTACGGTGCGTTGCAACGCACAGGCCACCAAGTCATGGGCTTCACCGAGAAGCCGCGAGGTGACGGCGGCTGGATCAATGGCGGTTTTTTCGTCCTGTCACCGCAGGTGCTGCCTTACATCGCCGGCGATGCGACCAGCTGGGAAGCCGAGCCGTTGATGCAACTGGCTGAGTTGGAACAGCTGCATGCCTACGAGCATTCCGGCTTTTGGCAGCCGATGGACACCCTGCGTGACAAGAACCATCTCGAAGCGCTGTGGCAGAGCGGGGAGGCCCCATGGAAGCAATGGGCCTGAGTGCGGAGTTCTGGCGTGGCAAACGCGTCCTGGTCACCGGACACACTGGATTCAAAGGCAGTTGGCTGACCCTGTGGCTGCAAAGCCTTGGTGCGCAAGTCAGCGGTTTTTCTCTGGATCCGTCGACCGAGCCAAGCCTGTTCGAACTGGCGCGCGTACACGAAGGCATCAATGATCAACGCGGCGATCTGCGTGACCTCGGCGCCTTGCTGGAAATCATCGCCGAGACCGAGCCGGAAATAGTCCTGCATCTGGCGGCCCAGCCTCTGGTGCGCGAGGGCTATCGCGATCCACTCGGCACCTATTCAAGCAATGTCATGGGTACGCTGAACCTGCTCGAAGCGATTCGTCAGGTCGGCGGCGTGCGCGCCTGTGTGCTGGTCACCACCGACAAGGTCTACGCCAACAAGGAATGGCTGTGGCCGTACCGCGAAGACGAAGCCCTTGGTGGCCACGATCCTTACAGCAGCAGCAAAGCTTGCTGCGAATTGCTCGCGCAGTCCTATGCCGCGTCGTTCTTCCCGGTGGACAAACATGCCGAACACGGTCTGGCCCTGGCTACCGCACGCGCCGGCAATGTGCTGGGCGGTGGTGATTTTGCGCCAGAACGACTGATTCCCGACGTATTGAAAGCATGGACCGCCGACGAGCCAGTGATCCTGCGTTACCCGCAAGCGGTACGCCCGTGGCAGCACGCGCTGGAGCCGCTGGCCGGATATCTGCAACTGGCTGCTGCTCTCTACGAGTACGGCCCGGAATACGCCGGTGCGTGGAACTTCGGTCCCGGTGAGGCCGACATGTGCAGCGTCGGTGAAGTGGTCGAACTGCTCGCCAACCGTTGGCCGCAGGCCCGCGGTCTGCGCATCGAACCGAGTGAGCTGCACGAAGCCGGTCTGCTGCGTCTGGACAGCAGCCGCGCGCGGCAGGTGCTTGGATGGAAACCGCGCTGGACGCTGGAACAATGCCTGACGCAGACGCTTGGCTGGCATCTGGCGTGGCAACACGGCGATGACATGCGCGCCGTTACCTTGAACCAATTGAATCTGTACAGAGAGCGTTCATGAGCGATTACACCCTGCAGAAAACGCCATTGGAGGGCCTGTACCTCATCCAGCAGAAAGTCTTCTGCGATGAGCGCGGGCGGTTCGCCCGGCTGTTCTGCCAGAGTCGTCTGACCGTCCAGGGACGTCCTTTTGCGATCCGCCAGATCAATCATTCGCGCACGGTCGGCCAAGGTAGCGTACGCGGTCTGCATTTTCAGAAAGCCGGTTATGCCGAATCCAAGCTGATCACTTGTGTGCGCGGCGCGGTCTGGGATGTGGCGGTCGACCTGCGGCCGCAATCGCCAACGTATTTGCAGTGGCATGCGCAAGAACTGCGCGCCGATGATGGCCTCAGTTTTTTGATTCCCGCCGGTTTTGCCCACGGCTTCCAGTCACTGACCGATGAATCGGAAGTGCTGTACCTCACCGATGCCGATTACGCACCGGAGCATGAAGCGGGTTTGTCGGCCCTTGATCCGGCACTGGCGATCTCATGGCCGCTGCCCGTCAAGAATTTGTCAGCCAAGGATTCCAGTCATCCGCTGCTCGACAAACAGTTTCAGGGAGTCGAGCTTTGACGGCGACCACCACCACTGTGCTGGTCACTGGCGCCACCGGCTTCGTCGGTCGCCACTTGGTCAGCGCTTTGCTTTCCAAAGGCTTCAAAGTGCGTGCGGTTGCGCGCACCCTCGACTCGGCTCGCAGTTTGCCGTGGTTCGCGCAGGTGGAATTTGTCGCCGCCGATCTGCATGCGCCAGACTTTGATGTCGAGCGCTTGGTTGATGGCGTGGATGTCGTCGCGCATCTGGCCTGGAGCGGCTTGCCTAACTATCAGGCGCTGTTTCATTTCGAACGCAACCTGCCGGCCGATTACGCGTTTCTCAAGCGTGCGGTCGTGGCAGGGGTGAGCCAGGTGCTGGTCACCGGGACTTGCTTTGAATACGGCTTGCAAAGCGGCCCGTTGGCCGAGTCGGTCTTGCCCCAGCCTTGCACGCCTTACGGTCTGGCCAAGCACACCTTGCGCCTGTTCCTTGAAGCATTGCAGCGCGAGCAGGCGTTCACCCTGCAATGGGCGCGGTTGTTTTACCTTTATGGCGAAGGGCAGAACAGCAACAGCCTGCTGGCCAGCCTCGACCGCGCCATCGATGGCGGTGAGGCGCAGTTCAATATGTCGATGGGCGACCAGCTGCGTGATTATCTGCAGATTACCGAGGCGGCCGCGCAATTGGCTTCGCTGATCGGCCGGCCTGATGTCGACGGCGTCACCAATTGCTGCAGCGGCCAGCCGATTTCCGTACGCGCGCTGGTTGAACAGCGTGTCCGCGAACGCCAGTCGACGATCAAGTTGAATCTGGGCCATTACGGTTATTCCGCCCATGAGCCCATGGCGTTCTGGGGTGATGCTCAGCGAATCTCGCAACTGAAGGGGCAAGAACATGCTGCATGAGCTTTATCGCGCGACCGGACTGCCGGTATTGCAGAACCGCACGTTTGCCAGCGCCGAAGAGGCGCGGGCCTCAGGGGCGGCAGACATTGTTCTGGTACAGGACAGCCAAAGCGGGTTGATCTTCAACCAGGCCTTCGATGCCGACAAGCTGAGCTATGACGCCGACTATCAGAACGAACAGGCGCACTCGGTGCAGTTTCAGGCGCACCTCAATGCCGTCGAAGCGATCCTCGCACGGCACTTCAAGGACCAGACTCTGATTGAGGTCGGCTGCGGCAAAGGTTATTTCCTTGAGATGCTGCGGGGCAAAGGTTACGCCATTACCGGGATCGACCCTTCGTATGAAGGTGACAATCCTGACGTGATCAAGGCACCGTTCACCCGCGAGCTGGGGTTGGCAGCGGATGCGATTGTGTTGCGCCATGTGTTGGAGCACATCAGCGATCCGTTGGCATTTCTCGCGCAAATGGCTGCAGCCAATCAGGGCGGGCAGATTTATATCGAAGTGCCGTGCTTTGACTGGATCGTCGAGCACAATGCCTGGTTCGACGTGTTCTATGAGCACGTCAATTACTTCCGTCTCGCCGACTTGCGCGCAATGTTCGGCACCGTGCTCGAGGCCGGGCATCTGTTCGGTGGCCAATATCTGTACATCGTTGCCGATCTCTCGACGCTGCAACGGGCGCCGGTCGAGACGCCGTCGTTGCTGACGCTGTCGACCACCTTCACCGCCAGTCTTGATCGCGCCGTGCAGATCATTCAATCCGCGCCGGCACAGGGCTCGGCCATCTGGGGCGCTTCGTCCAAGGGCGTGATTTATTCATTGGCCTTGCAGCGCGCCGGTGTGGCGGTAGATCGCGTCGTTGACATCAACCCGGCCAAGCAGGGCCGTTACTTGCCCCTCAGTGGCGTGCGAGTGTCCTCGCCGCAAGAGGCCATGGATGCTCTGCCTGCAGGCGCCCATCTGTTTGTGATGAATTCCAACTACCTCGAAGAAATCAAGCGGATGACTGGCGCACGCTACGTCTATCACGCCGTCGACAGCGCTTCGTTTCAGTGACCCTTGAGATTATTAAGATGACCGAAAACAACATCCACAAAGCCTTCGAAGCCGAATGCCAACAAGAGATCGCGCGCCAGGGTGAGGACCAGAAAGTGGTAGCACTGGCCCGGGATTTCTTCAACGAATCGGCCCGCCATAAATACAGCTACCACTTCTCCTGGATGGGCCGTCCGATCATCCAGTTGCCGCAAGACATGATGGCGATGCAGGAGATCATCTGGCAGGTCAAACCGGACCTGGTCATCGAATGCGGCATCGCTCACGGCGGTTCGATCATCTATTACGCCTCGCTGTTGGAGCTGCAGGGCCACGGCGAAGTGCTGGGCATCGACCTCGACATTCGCCCGCACAACCGTGAGGCCATCGAAAGCCACCCGATGGCCAAGCGCATCCAGATGATCGAGGGTTCGAGTATCGATGAGGCGACCGCGCAGAAAGTCCGCGCGATTGCCGAGGGCAAGAAAGTGATTCTGGTCCTCGATTCCAACCATACCCACGACCACGTACTCGAGGAGCTGCGCTTGTACGCGCCGCTGGTTTCGGTGGGCAGCTACTGCGTGGTGATGGACACCGTGGTTGAAGACATGCCGGCGGACTTTTTTCCGGATCGCCCGTGGGGTCATGGCGATAACCCGAAAACCGCCGTGTGGAAATACCTGGAAGAGAACAAGGATTTCGAGATCGATCGGCAGATGCAGAACAAACTGCTGATCACCGTGGCGCCGGACGGATATCTGCGCCGCGTTCGTTAATTCGCAACATTACCCAGCGTTGTTTCGGCGAGTCGCCGGTTGTGGAGAGAAGTTATGCAAGGCAAGTACAGTTCTGAACTGACGCTACCGCTCAACGAGTTGTTGACGGTGGTGCTGATTACTCACAACCGGCCGGCGTTCCTGCGCCGTGCGGTGAAGTATTACAGCAGCTTGCCCTGCCGAATCATGGTGCTGGATTCCACGCCGGAACGTCCGGAAGGCGATTTCTCCTCCGTCGATTATCATCATGTACCGCAATTCGCCTACTGGGGGATGCAGGCCAAACTGGCCTATGGCGTCGAGCAACTGAGCACGCCATACATGGTGCTGGCGGCGGATGACGATTTCATTGTGTTCGATTCGCTCTGCGAGTCTGTCGGCTTTCTTCAGGCCAATCGTGACTATGGCATGTGCCACGGCTATTGCCTGATGTACCTGGCGAAGGCCGATGGCGTGAACTACTACCGCCGGGATAAGAAGGTTCAGGAAGACTATTCGTCCGAGCGGGCGCAGGATCGCGTCATTGACTACATGAGTCAGTACATCCCGCCGTTTTATGCGGTGACCCGTACTGACCTGATGAAAACCTGGCACTCGTCATTGCCGCCGGGGACCAATTTCCAATGGCAGGAAATCGGGCACGTGTATTTCCTGCTGGCGAGCGCCAAGGCACGGATCCTGCCGATTCCCTATGTGGTACGCGAGATCAACTACGGCGTATCCGAACACAATACCGACGTGTATCACTCGCTGACCTATGTTGATGGCAAGTCGGTCGCCGAACGAGAGGCATTTGCCGAATTCCTCGTCTCGCTGCCGACCGGTATCGAGAACCTCGATGCAGGGCAGGCCAAGGCATTTGTTCTGGAGAGTTTTGCGGCGATGGCCGAGAGCCTGACGGTCCGCCGGGCGCTGACTGCCGAGTTGATTTTCGAGTCGACCTGGAATCAGCAATTGCGGCGGCCTGATCGGCGTTTCGGCCCACTGCAGTACGTTGAGATGCCGTTCTACAACCAGACGTTTTTCGATCTTCTGGAACAGTTTGAATTCATGATGCACGCCCTGCCGGCGGGTCGCCTTCAGTTGGAAGGGCTGGAAGGTGTATGGACGCGTCAGGCGCATCTGCTCCAGGCGCGCAATAACGATACGCCGGAGAGCGTGGTCGACCGGTTATGGCAGGCGCATGATCTGAATGCGTTCAACCAAGTGGTTACCAAGCGTCTGGCCGCGCAGCTGCAAGTGCTCGGTGACGAGACGGCGGCGCAAGCCATGCATGAATGGGTCGCCCGCCTCGAGGCGCTGACGGTCGACGATCATCAGGTCACGTTCGACAAGATGCAATCGGGACGGTTGTTGCATTGGCTGGCTGCACGTGCGCCTGCCATCGAGCAGCTCGAGTCGATCAGCCAACACGTGGCTGCTGAAGGTGGTGGCCTGCAGTTCGGTATCTTCCTGCTTGATCTGGACAACGACATCGACAAGTTGCAAGTGTCGCTCGACAGCCTGGTCGAGGGGCACTGCAAAGCGTTCAGGATTGTCGTGTTCACCACCGGTGAAGCGCCGGCAGCGACTACTGCGCAGAACACCCTGCACTTTGTCCGTGTCACGCCCGGCAATCTCGTCGACAAACTCAACCAGAGCGCTCAGCAGTCGCCAAGCGACTGGTTGATGTTGGCTCAGGCCGGTGATGAGTTCACCGCTAGCGGCCTGTTGCGCGCCAGCCTTGAACTGATGGGTGCCGAGAGTGTGCGTGCGGTCGCCACCGATGAAATCCAGCGCAAGGAAAACGGCGCACTGGTCGCCGTATTCCGCCCCGGTTTCAACCTGGATCTGCTGCAAAGCGTGCCGTCACTGATGGCGCGGCATTGGTTGATCCGTCGCCAGGTGCTGCTTGACGCTGGCGGTTATCAGGCCGACTTCAGCAAGGCGCTGGAATTCGATCTGTTGCTGCGCATCATCGAACAGGGCGGACTCGACGGTCTCGCGCATCTCGACGAGCCGCTGCTGATCACCGAGCAGGCGCCTCTGGAAGAAAACGCCCACGAGCGTCAGGCGTTGCTGCGTCACTTGGGCAATCGCGGCTACAAGGCCAAAATCACTTCGGCGGCGCCGGGCACCTGGCAGATCGATTATCGCCACACAGAGCAGCCACTGGTTTCGATCATTGTGCCGGTCATCGATGATTTGCCGGCACTGCGCCGCTGCCTGGAAGGCGTGCTGCTCAAAACCCGTTACAGCCGCTACGAAGTGCTGCTGGCAGCCAACGGCAAGCAGTCGGCAGCGGTCAACGACTGGCTGGGAACGCTGCGCCACGCCAAGGTCAATGTACTGCGTGCCGACCAGCCGCTGAGCGAAGTCGCCTTGTTCAACGCCGCCAGTGAGCAGGCGCAAGGTGAATACCTGGTGCTGCTGGCCGCGGACAGCGAAGTGGTCAACCCGAACTGGATCGATTCGCTGCTCAACCATGCCCAGCGTCCTGAAGTCGGCATTGTCGGCGTCAAACTCGTCGATCGCGATGGCAAAGTCGCCAATGCCGGTCTGATTCTTGGTCTGAACGAAGGCGTGGGTTCGCCTTTCATCGGCGAGCAACACAAGGCCGTGGGCTACATGCAGCGGCTGGTTGTCGAGCAGAATTATTCGGCCGTCTCCAGGGTGTGCCTGATGGTTGGCAAAGAGCTGTTCAATGCCCTTGGCGGCCTCGACGAAGCGACCTTCGCTGACGGCTATGCCGATGTCGATCTGTGCCTGAAGGCCGGTCAGGCCGGTTACCTCACCGTGTGGACGCCACTGGTGCAGGTGCTGCACACCGGCGAGCTGCCACAGGCGGCAGTGGCATTGGCGGCATTGCGTGAAAAATGGCCCGACGCCTTTGCCCAGGATCCGGCGTACAACGCCAACCTGGCCCTGAGCGGCAAAGGTTTCACTCTGGGCGAAAACGCCTCGATCAATTGGGCGCAGTTGCTCGCCTGAGCAGGCCGACAGGAACTACAACATGTTCAACGGACAATCGATTTTCATCTCCGGCGGCACCGGCTCGTTCGGGCGCAACTTCATTCGCCGCTTGCTCGAGCAATACCAGCCCAAGCGCGTGGTGGTGTTCTCCCGCGACGAGCTCAAGCAATACGAAATGCAGCAGACCTTCAATGCACCGTGCATGCGTTATTTCATCGGCGACGTGCGTGACGCCGAGCGCTTGCGTCAGGCCATGCGCGGCATCGATTACGTAGTGCATGCCGCCGCGTTGAAGCAGGTGCCGGCGGCGGAGTACAACCCGACCGAATGCATTCGCACCAACGTCAACGGCGCGGAAAACATCATCGCCGCAGCGATCGATAACGGTGTGAAGAAAGTCGTCGCGCTGTCCACCGACAAGGCGGCCAGCCCGATCAATCTGTACGGCGCGACCAAGTTGCTTTCGGACAAACTGTTCGTCGCCGCCAACAATATTGCCGGCGAGCAGCAGACCCGTTTCGCCGTGGTGCGCTATGGCAATGTCGCCGGTTCGCGCGGCTCTGTAGTGCCGTTTTTCAGCAAGCTGATTGCTGACGGCGCGCAGGAATTGCCGATCACCGACGAGCGCATGACACGGTTCTGGATCACTCTCGATCACGGCGTGCAGTTCGTCCTCGACAGCTTCGCCCGCATGCACGGCGGCGAAGTGTTCGTACCGAAGATCCCGTCGATCCGCATCGTCGATCTGGCGCGCGGCATGGCCGAGCATTTGCCGCACAAGAACGTCGGCATTCGTCCCGGTGAGAAGCTGCACGAACTGATGGTGCCGCTGGACGATGCGCGCATGACCCTTGAGTTTGACGACCATTACACGATTCAGCCGTCGATTCGTTTTACCAGCGTCGACGTCGATTTCGCCGTCGATAAACTCGGTGAACGTGGCCGTGCCGTGGACGAGGATTTCGAGTATCGCTCGGACACCAACCCGCATTTCCTTTCAGTGGGGCAGATCGCCGATCTGCACGCGAAGCTGTCGGTATGATTCCTTACGGTCGGCAGAGCCTCGATCAGGCGGACATCGACGCGGTGGTCGGCGTTTTGCAGTCGGACTGGCTGACCCAGGGGCCGACCATCGAACGCTTCGAGCAGGCCATGGCCGAGCGCTGTCAGGCCGATTTCGCCGTGGCGGTGTGCAATGCCACGGCGGCGCTGCACATTGCTTGTCTGGCCGCTGATCTGGGGCCGGGCGATCGCTTGTGGACCTCGCCGAATACGTTTCTGGCTTCGGCCAACTGCGGGCGCTATTGCGGCGCCGAGGTCGATTTTGTCGACATCGATCCGCTGACCTGGAACCTCGACGCGGTGGCGCTGGCCGCGAAGCTGGAACAGGCCGACCGCGACGGCACGCTGCCGAAAGTCCTGGTCGCCGTCGCGTTCTCCGGGCAGAGCTGTGACATGCGGCGCATCGCCGAACTGGCCGAGCGCTACAACTTCACCGTGATCGAAGACGCCTCGCACGCAGTGGGCGCGAGCTACGCCGGGCGCCCGGTCGGTTGCGGCGAATTTGCGGCGATGACGGTGTTCAGTTTTCACCCGGTGAAAATCATCACCAGCGCCGAAGGCGGCATGGTCCTGACCAATCGCCCGGTGCTGGCCGAACGTCTGCGACGCCTGCGCAGCCACGGCATGACCCGCGATCCCGAGCACATGACCGAGCCGAGCCACGGGGCGTGGTATTACCAGCAGATCGAGCTGGGTTTCAATTACCGGATCACCGATCTGCAAGCGGCGCTGGGCCTGTCGCAACTGGGCAAACTGGATGAGTTTGTCGCGCGTCGCCGGGAATTGGCGGCGCGCTATGATCGCTTGCTGGCGTATTTGCCGGTGACGTTGCCGAGCCCGCAGGAAGAGGCGGAGTCGGCCTGGCACTTGTATGTGATTCGCTTGCAGACCGAGCGCATCAGCCTCAGTCATCGTCAGGTGTTTGAAGGTTTGCGCGCAGCCGGTATCGGCGTGAATCTGCACTACATTCCCGTGCATTTGCAGCCTTACTATCGGGATCTGGGGTTTGCCGAGGGTGATTTCCCCGAGGCCGAGCGCTATTACGCCGAGGCGATCAGCCTGCCGCTGTTCCCCTTGCTGACTGATGAGCAGCAGGATCATGTAGTCGAGCAACTGCGCCGACTGACCGAACGATGACCGCTGCGGCGGTAGACGAGACTGTGTATGCGCGATCTGAGCGAGCAGGAAAGATTCTGGCAGGGTGAGTTCGGCAACCATTACGTTGAGCGCAATGTCGGCCAGGCGCTGGTGGCGGGCAATCTAGGGTTTTTCGCCAAAGCGCTGAGCCGCGCGGGTCGCGTCGACAGTCTGCTGGAGCTGGGTACCAACGCCGGCAACAATTTGCAGGCATTGCGTCAGTTATTGCCGCGTTGCGAACTGTTCGGTGTCGAGATCAACGAAAGCGCGTGCGCGCAGGCGCAGGCGCTGGACATCGCGCAAATCTGGCACGGCTCGTTGTTCGATTTTCCTGTCGAGCGCCGCTACGATCTGACACTGAGCAAAGGCGTGCTGATCCATCTGGCTCCCGAGCTGTTGCCGCGTGCCTATGCGCAGATGTACGAGCTGAGCCAGCGCTACATCCTGATCGCCGAGTACTACAATCCGGCACCGATGGAAATCGCTTACCGCGGTAACAGCGGCAAGCTGTTCAAGCGCGATTTCGCCGGGGAAATGCTTGATCGCTATGCCGATTTGCAACTGCTCGACTATGGCTTCGTCTATCACCGTGATCGGCAATTTCCGGCCGATGACATCACCTGGTTCCTGTTGGAAAAACGCCCTTGAGCAACGTCGCAATCATCCCTGCCCGTGGCGGCAGCAAGCGTATCCCGCGCAAGAATCTCTTGCCGTTCGAGGGCGTGCCGATGATTGTCCGCTCGATCCGCACAGCGCTGGAATCAGGTTTGTTCGAGCAGGTAGTGGTCAGCACCGACGATGCCGAGATTGCCGAACTGGCACTGGCGCACGGTGCTCAAGTTCCGTTCATGCGCCCGGCCGATCTGGCCGATGATTTCACCGGCACTGCGGCGGTCATCGTGCACGCACTGCAGCAGTTGCCGTCCTTCGATTTCGCTTGCTGCATTTACGCCACTGCGCCGCTGTTGCAGGCACGTTATCTGCGTCAGGGTTTGGAGTTGCTGGAGCAGCATCCGCATCGATCATTTGCGTTCTCGGTTTGCGATTTCGCGTTTCCGGTACAGCGTGCACTGACGGTCGACGGGGACGGCGCCTTGACGGCGTTGTATCCCGAGTTTCGCAATACTCGTTCGCAGGACTTGCCCGAGGCGTTTCAGGATGCCGGGCAGTTTTACTGGGGCCGCAGCGCGGCGTGGTTGCGCGGTGATGTGCTGTATTCGCCAGCCAGCCTGCCGGTGATTCTGCCGCGTCATCTGGTCCAGGACATCGACACCCCCGAGGACTGGAAACGCGCCGAATACCTTTACGCGGCGCTCAAGGCCGGCGGAGAGCTGCGATGAGGGTGCTGATCCGCGCCGACGCCTCGCCAACCATTGGCAGCGGCCACATTGCCCGCTGCCTGACCTTGGCGCGGGTGCTGCGCGGGCAGGGCAGTCATGTCGCATTCGCCTGTCGGCGTTTGCCCGGGCATCGACTCGAAGCCTTGAATGCCGACGGCTTCGAGACCTTCGCGCTGCCCGAGCGCTATCGTGATGAAGACCCGCTGCAGGCTATCGAATCGATGTTGCCGTGGCAGTTCGATATTGATGCACTGGGCCTGCTGCTGGACGGGCAGGCACCGTTCGACTGGATCATCGCCGACCATTACGGCCTCGATCATCACTGGCAAACCGCTGCCCGGCGCTGGGCGCACCGAATCGCCGCCGTGGATGATCTGGCCACGCGGCGCTACAGCGTCGATCTGCTGCTCAATCAGAATCTGTCCGGTCTTAGCGAAAACTACGCGCCGCTGCTGCCCCCAGGCTGTCGCACCTTGCTCGGCCCGCGCTACGCCATGCTGCGCGAAGAATTCAACTGCGAGGCCATCGAGATCAAACCGAAGGCGAGCCGGGTGCTGGTGAATTTCGGCGGTTTCGACGCGGCGAGGCAGACCCATCACGCGATGCTCGCCTTGGCTGATTTCACTGAATTGCAGGTTGATTTCGTCGCTGGCGCCGACAACCCGGCGTGGACGCAGATGCAAGCGTTGGCCGAGACGCGACCGAACTGGCGCCTGCACAGTTTCGTCAGTGATTTCCATCAGCGCATGACTGCGGCCGACCTGTTTATCGGCGCTGGCGGTGGCACCAGTTGGGAGCGCGCGGCGTTGGGCTTGCCGACCATCTGCATCGCAGTGGCAAACAATCAACAGGCCAACGGCGAAGTCATGGCCGCTGCCGGTGCGCATGTGTTCATGGGCGCCCGCGAGCAGGTCAGCGTCGAGCAGTTGCGTGATGCGGTCGGCTTCGTCGTAAACAATCATTTTCTACGCCGCAGCCTTGCCGAGCGCTCGCGGCAACTGGTCGACGGGCGCGGTGCCGCACGCGTCGCGGCGGCGCTGGCCGGCGCGGTGCTGAAACTGCGCCCGGCGACGCTGGACGATGCGCAGTTGCTGTTCGATGGGCGCAATGCTGAAGCGGTACGGCGCTGGTCGCTGGAAACCGGTGTGATCGATTGGACTCAGCATCTGAACTGGCTGACAGCGACCCTGCGCAATCCGCAACGGTTGCTGTTGATTGCCGAGGCGGACGACGGCCCGGTCGGGGTGCTGCGCTACGACTTGCGCGGGTTCGAAGCCGAAGTGTCGATCTATCTGCTGGAGGGGCGTTTCGGCCTCGGTTGGGGCAGGGCAGTGCTCAGCCGTGGCGAGGCGTTTGTCGCTGCGCACTGGCCACAATTGACACGCATCACTGCGCGGGTCATGCCGGCCAATCAGTCTTCATTGAAAGTCTTCCGCGACGCCGGGTTCATCCAGGAAACCTGCGCGTTCAGCCGTGTTTTGAAGGATCACCCGCATGTCTAGTTTCAAGATTGGCCACCACACCATCGGTGCCGATGCGCCGCCGTTCATCATTGCCGAAATGAGCGGCAACCATAACCAGTCTCTCGACGTCGCTCTGCAAATCGTCGAGGCGGCGGCCAAGGCCGGGGCGCATGCCTTGAAGCTGCAAACCTACACCGCCGAAACCATGACCCTGGATTTGGCTGAAGGTGAATTCTTCATCAAGGATCCGGGCAGTCTGTGGGCCGGCACGTCGCTCTACGATCTCTACGAAAAAGCTCACACACCGTGGGAGTGGCACGCGCCGATTTTTGCTCGGGCCAAGGAGTTGGGGATGCTCGCGTTCTCGACGCCGTTCGATGACAGCGCGGTGGATTTTCTCGAAGGCCTCGAGGTGCCGGCGTACAAGATCGCCAGTTTCGAAAACACCGATCTGCCGTTGATCCGTCGAGTGGCAGCGACCGGCAAACCACTGATCATCTCCACCGGCATGGCCAGCATCGCCGAACTGGATGAGACCGTGCGTGCCGCACGCGAGGCCGGGTGCAAGAATCTGGTGTTGCTCAAGTGCACCAGCACCTATCCGGCCACGCCCCTCAACAGCAACGTGCGCACGATCCCGCATCTGCGTGAGTTGTTTGGATGCGAGGTGGGGCTGTCAGATCATTCGATGGGCGTTGGCGTGTCGGTGGCAGCGGTGGCGCTGGGCGCGACCGTGGTGGAGAAGCATTTCACCCTCGACCGTTCCGCCGGTGGCGTGGACGCGAGTTTCTCCCTGGAGCCTGCGGAGCTGGCCAGTCTGGTCGTCGAAACCGAACGTGCCTGGCAGGCCATGGGGCATGTTCAGTACGGTCCGACCGAGGCCGAGCGCAAGTCGCTGGTCTATCGCCGCTCGCTGTATGTCACCGCTGACATGGCTGCCGGTGAGGCCTTTACCGGGGACAATCTGCGCGCCATTCGCCCCGGTCTCGGTCTGCCGCCCAAGCACACCGAAGCCGTCCTCGGACGCCGCGCGCGCACCGCGATCAAGCGCGGTACGCCGCTGGACTGGTCGCTGGTCGAATAGGCCAATCTGCCATCGATTCGGCAAAATAGCGTGACCTGCGAGTCATAACGCGCATCTTCACTGTATTGTATTGACCGGGGAGATGGCGCCTGGCCCGTTTTGCGGTTCCAGTGATAGCCCTTTGCGCTTCCCGTGGCTGCCCGTTGTGGCGGCCGTTTTCTGTTTGTCGGCGCCCCTCGAATCCTTGCGAGCGGTGGTTTTGGGCTGTTTTTTATTGGGAAGCCGTAATGATTGGCATAAAAAGCATTGCGAGCTACGTTCCTGTAGCCGGCGTGGACAATTACGCACAAGGTGCAAAATTCGAAAAGGATGAAGAGTTCATCCTTGGCAAGATCGGTTCGGCGTTCCTGCCGCGCAAAGACGCTGAGCAGGAAACTTCCGATCTGTGCGTGGAAGCGGCCAATGCGCTGTTTGCCAGCAATCCTGAACTGAAGCGTGAATCGATCGACGCCTTGATTGTCGTCACTCAGAACGGTGACGAAGAAGGCTTGCCGCACACCGCAGCAATCGTCCAGGACAAGCTCGGCCTGCCGACCAATGTCGCAGCGTTCGATATCTCTTTGGGCTGCTCCGGTTACGTCTACGGCATCTACGCGATCAAGGGCTTCATGGAAGCCGCCGGCCTGAAGAACGGCCTGCTGATCACTGCTGACCCATATTCGAAAATCGTTGACCCTGAAGACCGCAACACCACCATGCTGTTCGGCGATGCCGCCACCGCTACGTGGATGGGCGAAAATCCGACCTGGGCGCTGGGCAAGGCCAAGTTCGGCACCGACGGTTCCGGCGCACCGCACTTGAAAGTCAGCAACGGCGTGTTCTTCATGAACGGTCGTCAGGTGTTCAACTTCGCTCTGCTGAAAGTGCCGGCGCACTTGCACGAGTTGCTCGACGATTCCAATCTCAAGGCCGATGACATCGACGCATTCTGCATTCACCAGGGCAGCGCGGCGATTGTCGACGCCGTGGCGCGACGCTTCGAAGGCGAACCGGAGAAGTTCATCAAGGACATGGTCGAGACCGGCAACACCGTGTCGTCGAGCATTCCGCTGCTGCTGGAAAAACACGTGCTTGATTCCGACTGGCAGCGAGTTGCACTGAGCGGTTTTGGCGTGGGCCTGTCATGGGGCTCGGCGATCATCTATCGCCCGTAAGCCCGAGCAAAAAGCACTGATACAAAAATAGCGTTCAAGGTTAACCTTGAACGCTATTTTTTTGCCCGAGAAGGAGCGCGAGGCGCCATGAGCGAGTTTTTCCAAGCCAATGCCGAGGTGTTGCAACGGCGCTGGCCGGCGCTGTTCGAGCGATTGATGGCTGAAGACAGCGCGTCCGTACAGGCCGAACTCGTGCAAGGGCTGGGCTCGACGCTGAGCGTTGACGGTATTCAGTTGACCAGTCGCCATGATCGTCTGCATGAGGCGCAGGTTCAGGCGGCAAGCCTGCCGGCAAAACCGCATCTGCATGTCTATGGCACCGGCCTGGGCGACTTGCCAGGCGTGCTGCTCGAACGCGCAGGCCTGGAAAAACTGTACGTACACATCCTCAACGGCGCACTGTTCGCGCTGGTACTGCAACTGCTCGATCAGCGCCAGTGGCTGGAGGATCCTCGGGTCGAACTGTTTTACGCCGGTGATCACCCTGACTTCTTCACGCCATTCTTTGCCTTGCCGGCCGAGATGCTGCTGGCCGATGACTTCAATGCAAAGGTCCGCGATCGGCTGATCAATGAAGTGCACCTGACGTTCAACAACCGCGATTTCGATCCGCGGTCACCGGAAATCCAGCAGCGCTTGCAGGAATGTCTGCCGGTGTTGCTTGGCGATGACGATGTCGCGCAGCTGTTCAGCAGTTGCGCTGGACGTGAAATCTACGTGATCGCCACCGGGCCGACACTGGAGCAGCATTTCGAACGTCTGGCGGCGATACGTCAGCGTGCCGAGCGGCCGTTGTTCATCTGTGTTGATACCGCTTATCGGCCGCTACGTGAGCACGGCATCGTGCCTGATCTGGTTGTGAGTATCGATCAGCGCATCGGCTTTCGGCATCTGCCCTTCGAGACGTCTGACTGCATTACCCTGGTGTACCTGCCGATGAGCGACCCGCAGGTATTGAAGGCATGGAAGGGCAAGCGCTATGGCGGCTATTCGGCCAGCCCGATCTATACCGAGCTGAAAGAACGGTATCCACGCGGCGAGCTGCACGTCGGCGGCAGCGTGATCCATCCGGCGGTGGATCTCGCGGTGAAGATGGGCTCCGAGCGAATCACCCTGTTTGGCGCTGACTTCGCTTTCCCGATGAACAAGACCCACGCCGGTTGGGACGACGGCGATCTGGGCCCGCCGCTGGCCCAAGCGCGGCACTGGGTGCGCGATGGCCACGGTCAGCGCGTCAGCACTCAGCTGAATTTTCGTGGCTATCTGTGTGTGCTGGAGCGTTATATCGCCGCGCATCCGCAGGTCGAGTTTCTCAACAGCAGCCGCGCCGGTGCATTGATTGCCGGGACCGCTTTCAATTCGGAGTTCGTGCAATGATTGCGCTGAGTCAGTGTCAGGATCAGTGTCGTCAGTGTGCGGCGTTGTTTCGCCTTGGGCGTGACGTTGAGGCGGCACTGACGATGGTCGATGTATTCGAACAGGCCCAGCAATGTCTGGCGTCTGCCTCAGTGGATATCCAGCAGGCGTGGGCACAGGTGCTCACGCAAATGCTCGACTGTCAGGAGCGCCAGGACTGGTTGGGCCTGGCTGACTATATGGAATACGAACTGGTCGAATTGCTGGAAACTGCCAGGCGCTGAGCCGCTGCGCAGCGCTGGCCCGCGGCTTTGCGTTACAGGCGGTTTTATGACGTCATTTTTTCGCGCTGGATGTGCTGCTAAGTCTTTGTTTTCTCGGGGGTGGCGTGGTGATGGCAAAATTTTTTCAAAAAGCCCTCAAGCAACCTGCAATCCCGACGATAACTATTACGAAGGTTCTCTAGGCCATACCCGGCGGTTGCCAGGGCCGGAAGCCGCAGTACCCAACCAACGAGGAATTCGTCATGGCTTTAACAGTAAACACCAACACCACATCGTTGAACGTTCAGAAAAACCTGAACCGCGCTTCCGACGCTCTGTCCACTTCGATGCAGCGCCTGTCTTCCGGCCTGAAAATCAACAGCGCCAAAGACGACGCCGCTGGCCTGCAGATCTCCAACCGTATGTCTTCGCAGATCCGCGGTAACACTCAGGCCATCCAGAACGCCAACGACGGTATCTCCGTTGCCCAGACCGCTGAAGGCGCTCTGCAAGCTACTACCGACATCCTGCAGCGTATGCGTGAACTGGCTGTTAAAGCCCGTAACGGTACCAACGGCACTGCTGACCAGACCGCTACCAACGCTGAATTCGCTCAGATGTCCGACGAGATCACCCGTATCTCGGCTTCGACCAACCTGAACGGCAAAAACCTGCTGGACGGTTCGGCTGGCACTGTGACCCTGCAAGTGGGCGCAAACACCGGTTCGGCTAACCACATCGACCTGGTACTGAGCTCCAAGTTCGACGCCGTCAGCCTGTCGGTTGGCAGCGGCACTGTTGTACTGACTGGCGCCAGCCCTTCTGACGCTGCCGTCGCCATCGACAGCGCGATCACTGCAATCGACGCAGCTATCGCTAACATCGGTGCAACCCGCGCGAGCCTGGGTGCTTCGCAAAACCGTCTGACCAGCACCATCCAGAACCTGCAGAACATCACTGAAAACACCACCGCTGCTCAGGGTCGTGTACAGGACACCGACTTCGCCGCTGAAACTGCTAACCTGACCAAGCAGCAGACTCTGCAGCAAGCTTCGACCTCCGTACTGGCTCAAGCCAACCAACTGCCTTCCGCTGTACTGAAGCTGCTTCAGTAATTTCGGAATGAGTTTAAGCGGGGGAGTGCGCTTGTCGTGCTCTCTCGCTTTTTTACGTTAAGAGGTGATGGGCATGGACATGAGCGTAAAGCTTAACGTGTCTTATCCGGCTCCCAAGCCAGTGACACCGGTTGCTGACAAACCGTCAGAGCTGCCTAAAGTCCAAAAGACTGAAGCACCGGTCGCTGCCAAGGATCAGGATGCGGACGGTGCCAAGTTGAAACTGGCGGTGCAAGAGATAGAAAAGTTCGTCCAGTCGATCAAGCGTAATCTGGAGTTCTCGATCGACGAGCATTCCGGCAAGGTCATCGTCAAGGTGATCGCGAGCGAGACGGGTGAAGTCGTTCGACAGATTCCTTCCGCCGAAGCCCTCAAACTGGCCGACAGCCTCGCCAATGCAAGTCATGTATTGTTCGACGCCAAAGTCTGATAAATGGCATGAATAGTGTTTGTTCGTTCTCAGGACGCCTGTAGCGGTCAAAAGAATGGCAACAATCTGAAGGGAGATGCACATGGCAAGTCCAATTCTACCGGGTTCCGGACTGGGTTCCGGCCTGGACATCGGCGCGATCGTGACCGCGCTGGTCAACGCCGACAAGTCTGCCAAGCAGACGCAGATCGATACTGCGACCAAAACCAACAGCCTGAAGATTTCCGGTGTCGGTTCGCTGAAAAGTGCACTGGCTGCGTATCAGAAAGCCATGGGTGATCTGAACAAGGCAACGAGCCCGGCGTTTGCCGGTTTTACTGCGACTTCGGACACGCCGACTGTTGTCGGTGCCACATCGGATAAAACCGCCGTACCGGGTACGTATAGCGTCGTTGTGAAAAATCTGGCCACCGGCTCGAAAGTCGCCAGTGCCGCCTTCGCCGGCGGGGCCGCCAGTGCCATTCCGAGTGGTACTCTGAAAATCAGTCAGAATGGCATTGATTACAATGTCGCGATTCCGGCCAATGCCACCTTGCAGTCCACGCGCGATGCGATCAACACCGCACAGGCCAGCAACGGTATTTCGGCCAACATCGTGACCGACAGCACCGGTTCGTCGCGACTGGTGCTCAGCTCGAACAAGACGGGTGCCGGCATGGACCTGAAGGTCAGCGGGATCGCTGGTCTGGAGATCGATGGCACCCAGGAAATGGGCAGCAGCCCGGCGGCCGGTGCGTCCGGAGCCGTCGGTAAGCTGGCGATGGATGCCAGTCTGACCATCGACGGCCTGGCCGTTACCAGCAAGACCAATACCGTGACCGGTGCGATCAGCGGCATGACGCTTAACCTGACTGCCGCCAGTCCCTTGGTCAATGGCGTCGCAACGCCAGCGACCGTTTCGGTTGCGACCAATACCGCCGGCATCCAGACATCGTTGCAATCGTTCATCGATTCCTATAACACCCTGAAGAAAACCATCGACACCTTGTCCAAGGCAACGCCGGATGCCGACGGCAATCTGACCGTTTCCGCAGCCTTCACTGGTGACGCTCTGCCGCGTTCGTTGATGGCGGATGTGCGCGCTCAGTTGACAGATCCAGGGGCGGGCGGAGCGGGGCAATTGTCCGTGCTCTCGCAGATGGGCGTATTGACCGATAGCAAAACCGGTTTGCTGACGCTCGATACGGCGGTGTTCAACAAACGGATGGAAACTCCGGGCATGGCTGGCCAGGTTCAGCAGCTCTTCAGCGGCACCGATTCCAAGAATGGTCTGTTGGCGCGTATGACTGCGGCGGTTGATCCGTACGTCAAGACTGGTGGGCTGCTCGATCAGCGCAGTTCCAACCTGACTAATCTGACATCGAGCCTGCAAAAGCAGCAGGCGGCGCTGGATCTGCGGGTGGCCAACCTGACGACGACGTTGACCGCCAAGTACAACGCCATGGACTTGCTGGTAGGCCAAATGAAGGCAACGGCGAGCAACATCACGTCGTTCTTCAGCTCGCTGAACGCTCAGCAGTCGGCGAAGTAACAGTCAGTAACGACAAAAACCCGGCTACGCTTTATCGGCGTGCGCCGGGTTTTTGTCTTTTGATCTAAAGTTTTCGGGCCGGTTGGCGATACACTGGTTATACGAGTCAACGTGGCAATGAGGTAGAACATGAATCCGATGTTAGCCCTTCGGCAGTACCAGAAAGTCGGCGCCCATGCGCAGACGTCCGAAGCGAGCCCGCACCGCCTGGTGCAAATGTTGATGGAAGGTGGCCTGGCCCGTATTGCTCAGGCCAAGGGCGCCATTGAGCGCAAGGACATCCCCGCCAAATGCACGGCGATCAGCAAGGCCATCGGCATTGTCAGTGGCCTGCGTGAAGGCCTCGATCTTGAAAACAACGCCGAGGCGCTGGCCGATCTGGATGGCCTGTACATCTACATGATGAAGCGCCTCGCCGAGGCCAACATCAGCAGTGATCCGCGTGTCCTCGATGAAGTGGCCGGTCTGCTGACAACGGTAAAAGAAGGTTGGGACGCCATCGCGCCCGTGCCGGCTCCGCAGTTCTGAAGGAGGTCACCATGAGTCTTGTATTGCAGCGAATAGCCGATACCCGTGAAGCGTTGGTCGGAGCATTGGCCGAACGAAACTGGGAAGCCATTGGTGAGTTGGATCTGGCTTGCCGTTCCTGCATGGAAGACGTCATGGCGGAAGCTTCGCTGGACGAAGTAGCACTGCGCGACAACCTTGAGGAGCTGCTATTCGTCTACAAAGAGCTTCTCGAGGTAGCAATGGGCGAGCGGCAGGCGATAGCCAACGAGATGTCGCAGATCACCCAAGCGCAAAAGGCTGCAAAGGTTTACCATCTGTTTGGTTGATTAACCGTCAGTTAAACCAGAGATGTGCGCCATAAATTTGACTGTGCACGGTTTTTTGACTTAACTAGTGGCTATTATCAGGTTTAGGGCGTCTACAGGCACATGGTGTCCTGCAAGCGTCTCGCTTGCCTTATTTTTCGGGCATTGAGTTGACTAGGGAAGTTGCTATTGCATGTGGCGTGAAACCAAAATTCTGCTGATCGATGACGATAGCGTCCGCCGCCGCGACCTGGCGGTGATTCTGAATTTTCTTGGCGAAGAAAATTTACCCTGCGGCAGCCATGACTGGCAGCAGGCAGTCGGCTCTTTGTCGTCTAGTCGTGAAGTCATTTGCGTACTGATCGGGACGGTTAATGCTCCTGGCGCGCTTTTGGGCTTGCTAAAGACACTCGCAACCTGGGATGAGTTCCTTCCGGTTTTGTTAATGGGCGATAATTCTTCCGTTGACCTGCCTGAAGACCAGCGTCGACGCGTCCTGTCGACCCTGGAAATGCCGCCCAGCTACAGCAAATTGCTCGATTCGCTGCACCGCGCCCAGGTCTATCGCGAAATGTACGACCAGGCCCGCGAACGCGGCCGTCATCGCGAACCCAATCTGTTCCGCAGCCTCGTCGGCACCAGCCGTGCGATTCAGCACGTCCGGCAGATGATGCAGCAAGTGGCCGATACCGACGCCAGCGTGCTGATCCTCGGCGAGTCCGGCACCGGCAAGGAAGTGGTCGCGCGCAACCTGCACTATCACTCCAAACGCCGCGACGCGCCGTTCGTACCAGTCAACTGCGGGGCTATTCCGGCGGAACTGCTGGAAAGCGAACTGTTCGGCCACGAGAAGGGCGCTTTCACTGGCGCGATCACCAGCCGTGCCGGGCGCTTTGAGCTGGCCAACGGCGGCACGCTGTTCCTCGACGAAATCGGCGATATGCCGCTGCCGATGCAGGTCAAGCTGCTGCGCGTATTGCAAGAGCGCACCTTCGAACGCGTGGGCAGCAACAAGACCCAGAGCGTCGACGTGCGCATCATTGCCGCAACGCACAAAAATCTCGAAAGCATGATCGAGATCGGCTCGTTCCGCGAAGACCTCTACTATCGCCTGAACGTGTTCCCGATCGAGATGGCGCCACTGCGTGAGCGCGTCGAAGACATTCCGCTGCTGATGAACGAACTGATCTCGCGCATGGAGCACGAGAAGCGCGGTTCGATCCGTTTCAACTCGGCGGCGATCATGTCGCTGTGCCGTCACGGCTGGCCGGGCAACGTCCGCGAGCTGGCCAACCTGGTCGAGCGCATGGCGATCATGCACCCGTACGGGGTGATCGGCGTGGTCGAGTTGCCGAAAAAATTCCGCTACGTCGACGACGAAGACGAGCAGATGGTCGACAGCCTGCGCAGCGATCTGGAAGAGCGCGTGGCGATCAACGGCCATACGCCGGATTTCAGCGCCAGTGCACTGCTGCCGCCGGAAGGCCTCGATCTCAAGGACTACCTCGGTGGTCTGGAGCAGGGCCTGATTCAGCAAGCGCTGGACGATGCCAATGGCATTGTTGCCCGCGCCGCTGAACGTCTGCGCATCCGTCGCACCACCCTGGTCGAGAAGATGCGCAAGTACGGCATGAGCCGGGCTGGAGGAGACGAACAGGCGGATGATTGACGCCTGTTTTTCAAGCGCTTCATTTATAAGCAGTTTTTTTTAGGCACGGGTATTGCTATAGCCCTCGCAACGTTCCGTTTCACTGACGGTCAGCCAAGCGAGAGAGCCCAATGCCCCAAGCCGCCCAGATCTCTTCTGCCTCCAATATCGTGGGGCAACCCTCGTCCGTAGAGCAGGCAAGTCGTCAGGGGCTTGAGCAGGCCTTCCAGCTGTTCAACCAGATGTCGAGCCAGCTGACCGATTCCTACAGCCTGCTCGAAGCGCGGGTCACCGAACTCAAGGGTGAGCTGGCCGTGGTCAGCGCTCAACGCATGCAGGAGCTGGCGGAAAAAGAACGCCTGGCCAATCGCCTGCAAAACCTTCTCGACCTGTTGCCCGGCGGCGTCATCGTCATCGACGGCCACGGTCTGGTGCGCGAAGCCAATCCTGCCGCCATCGATCTGCTCGGCTCGCCACTCGAGGGCGAACTCTGGCGCCATGTGATCGCACGCTGCTTCGCCCCGCGTGAAGACGACGGTCACGAAATCTCCTTGAAAAACGGTCGACGTCTGTCGATTTCCACCCGCTCGCTGGACGCCGAGCCGGGGCAGTTGGTGTTGCTCAACGACTTGACGGAAACCCGGCATCTTCAGGATCAACTGGCACGGCATGAGCGTTTGTCGTCGCTGGGGCGCATGGTTGCGTCTCTGGCCCACCAGATTCGCACGCCGCTGTCCGCCGCTTTGCTCTACGCCAGTCATTTGACTGAACAGCAATTGCCGGTGGAAACCCAGCAACGCTTTGCCGGCCGCCTGAAAGAGCGTCTGCACGAACTGGAACATCAAGTGCGCGACATGCTGGTGTTCGCTCGCGGTGAATTGCCGCTGACCGACCGCATTACGCCCAATGCCTTGATGCAATCGCTGCAGGCTGCGGCGCTGACCCATGTGCAGGACCTGCCGATCCGCTGGCAGTGCGACAGCCATGCCGGTGAGCTGCTGTGCAACCGCGACACGCTGGTCGGCGCGCTGCTGAATCTGATTGAAAACGCTATTCAGGCCAGCGCTGGCGAAGCGCGCCTGAAAGTGCATTGCTACACCAGAGGCAACACCCTGCGTCTGTGTGTCAGCGACAGCGGCAGCGGCATTGAGCCGACAGTTTTGGCGCGCCTCGGCGAGCCTTTTTTTACTACCAAAGTCACCGGCACCGGCCTCGGCCTGACCGTGGTCAAAGCGGTGGCCCGTGCGCATCAGGGAGAATTGACCCTGCGCTCGCGAGTCGGGCGCGGCACCTGCGCGCAGGTCAGCCTGCCACTGTTTTCCGCTGCACAGGGAGTTGAATAAACGTCATGGGCATCAAGGTGTTGCTGGTCGAGGATGACCGTTCGTTGCGCGAGGCGCTGGCCGATACGCTGCTGCTCGCCGGCCACGACTATCACGCCGTCGGCAGCGCCGAAGAAGCGTTGACGGCCGTCGCGCAGCAAGCCTTCAGCCTGGTGGTCAGCGACGTCAATATGCCAGGCATGGATGGCCACCAATTGCTCGCGTTGCTGCGCGCGCGCCAGCCGCAATTGCCGGTGCTGCTGATGACCGCCCACGGCGCCGTCGAGCGTGCGGTCGATGCGATGCGTCAAGGCGCGGCTGATTATCTGGTCAAGCCGTTCGAACCCAAAGCGCTGCTCGATCTGGTGGCGCGCCATGCGCTGGGCAGCATTGACGCTGGCGAGGCGGATGGCCCCGTCGCGGTAGAGCCGGCCAGTGCGCAACTGCTGGAACTGGCGGCACGGGTCGCGCGCAGTGACTCGACTGTGCTGATCTCCGGCGAGTCCGGTACCGGTAAAGAGGTGCTGGCACGCTACATTCACCAGCAATCGCGGCGGGCGAGCCAGCCATTCATTGCGATTAACTGCGCGGCGATCCCCGACAACATGCTCGAAGCGACATTGTTCGGTCATGAGAAGGGTTCGTTCACCGGCGCCATCGCTTCGCAGGCCGGCAAGTTCGAGCAGGCGGACGGCGGCACCATTCTGCTCGATGAAATTTCCGAAATGCCCCTCGGCCTGCAAGCCAAGCTATTGCGCGTTCTGCAAGAGCGTGAAGTGGAGCGAGTGGGCGCGCGCAAGCCGATTAGTCTGGATATTCGCGTGGTCGCCACGACCAACCGCGATCTGGCCGGCGAAGTGGCGGCGGGGCGTTTTCGCGAAGACCTGTTTTACCGCTTGTCGGTTTTCCCTCTGGCCTGGCGTCCACTTCGCGAACGCACTGCCGATATCCTGCCGCTGGCGGAAAAGTTGCTGGCCAAACACGTCAATAAAATGAAGCACGCAGCAGCGAAGCTGTCCCCCGAAGCTCAAGCATGTCTGACCGCGTACCCGTGGCCGGGCAATGTGCGTGAACTGGACAACGCCATTCAGCGCGCGCTGATCCTGCAGCAGGGCGGCTTGATTCAGCCGCAGGATTTTTGCCTGAGCGGTGCGGTGACATTTGCGCCGTTGCCGATCGCGGCATCGGTGATCCGCGAGGTGGAAATCGACTCGGACTCCTCCGGCGCCCTGGGCGATGACCTGCGCCGCCGGGAGTTTCAGATGATCATCGATACCCTGCGCGCCGAGCGTGGCCGCCGTAAGGAAGCTGCCGAAAAGCTCGGCATCAGCCCGCGGACTCTGCGCTACAAACTGGCGCAAATGCGCGATGCCGGGATGGATGTCGAAGGTTATCTGTTCGCCACCTGACCAATGCTGCAAAACATTCCAGATGCTTTTCTCAGAAGGGTGCCCACTAGCTGGCACCCTTGTTGCTAATACCTGTGTACCCGCCGAGTGAGTGTCAAAAAATTGCGGGCCGCCCAAGAGAGTAGACCATGAGCCAAGGTATTGAATTTAATCGGTTGATGATGGACATGCAGGCCATGAAAGTGGATGCCATGTCTGCGCGTAAATCGACTGCCGCTGTCCCTGAAATCGCGGGCAGCAGCTTTTCCGACATGCTCGGTCAGGCGATCAATAAAGTCAGCGATACCCAGCAGGCGTCGACTCAACTGGCCAACGCGTTCGAGATCGGCAAGAGCGGTGTCGACCTGACTGACGTCATGATTGCGTCGCAAAAAGCCAGCGTGTCGTTCCAGGCTCTGACCCAGGTGCGCAACAAGCTGGTCCAGGCTTACCAAGACATCATGCAGATGCCGGTTTAAGGGCGAAATAAGTCATGGCAGAAGCAGTCGCTGATAACGTTCCGGCCAAGGCCACCCCGATCGACGGCAAACCGCCGCTGTTCGGCCTGTCCTTTCTGGAAAACCTTTCCCAGATGACCGTGCTGCGTCAGGTCGGCCTGTTGGTCGGTCTGGCTGCGAGCGTGGCGATTGGCTTTGCCGTGGTGCTGTGGTCGCAGCAGCCGGATTACCGTCCACTGTACGGCAGCCTTGCCGGCATGGACGCCAAGCAGGTCATGGAAACCCTGGCCGCCGCTGACATCCCTTACAACGTAGAACCCAATTCCGGCGCCTTGCTGGTCAAGGCCGACGACCTGTCCCGTGCGCGGATGAAACTCGCTGCTGCTGGTGTCACTCCCAGCGACGGCAACATCGGTTTCGAAATCCTCGACAAGGAACAGGGTCTGGGCACCAGCCAGTTCATGGAAGCGACCCGTTATCGTCGCGGCCTCGAAGGCGAACTGGCGCGGACCATCTCCAGCCTGAACAACGTCAAGGGTGCCCGCGTGCACCTGGCCATTCCGAAGAGTTCGGTGTTCGTCCGTGACGAGCGCAAGCCAAGCGCTTCGGTACTGGTCGAGCTGTACAGCGGGCGTTCGCTGGAGCCGGGTCAGGTGGTGGCGATCATCAACCTGGTGGCGACTTCCGTGCCCGAGTTGAGCAAATCGCAGATCACCGTCGTCGATCAGAAGGGCAACCTGCTCTCTGATCAGGCGGAGAACTCGGAAATGACCATGGCCGGCAAGCAGTTCGATTACAGCCGCCGCATGGAAAGCATGCTTACCCAGCGCGTGCACAACATTCTGCAACCGGTACTGGGCAACGATCGCTACAAGGCTGAAGTTTCGGCCGACGTCGATTTCAGTGCCGTCGAATCGACTGCCGAGCAATTCAACCCGGACCAACCGGCGTTGCGCAGCGAGCAGTCGGTCAACGAACAACGCACCGCCAGCAATGGTCCGCAAGGTGTGCCGGGTGCCCTGAGCAACCAGCCACCGGCGCCTGCCTCGGCGCCGCAGACCACCGGTGGCACCGCCGCACCGGCCGGGATGATCCAGCCGGGTCAGCCACTGGTTGACGCCAACGGTCAGCAGATCATGGACCCGGCCACTGGCCAGCCAATGCTCGCGCCGTACCCGGCGGACAAGCGTCAACAATCCACCAAGAACTTCGAGCTCGACCGTTCGATCAGCCACACCAAGCAGCAGCAGGGCCGTCTCAATCGCCTGTCGGTGTCGGTGGTGGTCGACGATCAGGTCAAGATCAACCCGGCCAACGGCGAAACCAGCCGTGCGCCGTGGAGCGCCGACGAATTGGCGCGCTTCACTCGTCTGGTGCAGGACGCCGTCGGTTTCGACGCCAGCCGTGGCGACAGCGTCAGCGTGATCAACATGCCGTTCTCCGCCGAGCGTGGCGAAGTGATTGCCGATATTCCGTTCTACTCCCAGCCATGGTTCTGGGACATCGTCAAACAAGTGCTGGGTGTGCTGTTCATCCTCGTACTGGTGTTTGGTGTGCTGCGTCCGGTGCTCAACAACATCACCGGCGGTGGCAAAGGCAAGGAGCTGGCCGGTCTGGGCAGCGACGTGGAACTCGGTGGCATGGGCGGCCTGGACGGCGAACTGGCCAACGACCGCGTGAGCCTCGGTGGTCCGCAGAGCATTCTGTTGCCGAGCCCGAGCGAGGGTTATGACGCGCAGCTGAATGCAATCAAGAGTCTGGTAGCTGAAGACCCGGGTCGCGTGGCTCAGGTCGTGAAAGAGTGGATTAACGCAGATGAGTGATAACCGAGCCGCCACCGTCAAACTGACCAAGGTCGACAAAGCCGCGATTCTGCTGCTGTCCCTGGGTTCGACCGATGCTGCGCAAGTGCTGCGCCACATGGGCCCCAAAGAGGTTCAGCGCGTCGGCGTGGCCATGGCGCAGATGGGCAACGTCCATCGCGAACAGGTCGAGCAGGTGATGAGCGAGTTCGTCGACATCGTCGGCGATCAGACCAGCCTCGGCGTCGGTTCCGACGACTACGTGCGCAAGATGCTCACCCAGGCCCTGGGCGAAGACAAGGCCAACGGCCTGATCGACCGCATCCTGCTCGGTGGCAACACCAGCGGCCTCGACAGCCTGAAATGGATGGAGCCGCGCGCAGTCGCTGACGTCATCCGTTACGAACACCCGCAGATCCAGGCGATCGTGGTCGCGTACCTCGACCCGGATCAGGCCGGTGAAGTGCTCGGCAACTTCGACCATAAAGTGCGTCTGGACATCATCCTGCGCGTTTCGTCGTTGAACACCGTGCAACCGGCCGCCTTGAAAGAACTCAACCAGATTCTCGAGAAACAGTTCTCCGGCAACTCGAACGCCTCGCGCACCACCCTGGGTGGCATCAAGCGTGCGGCCGACATCATGAACTTCCTCGACAGCTCGATCGAAGGCCAGCTCATGGACTCGATCCGCGAAGTCGACGAAGACCTGTCCGGTCAGATCGAAGACCTCATGTTCGTCTTCAACAACCTTGCCGACGTCGACGACCGTGGCATCCAGGCGCTGTTGCGCGAAGTCTCTTCGGACGTGCTGGTACTGGCCCTCAAGGGTTCGGACGAGGGCGTCAAGGAAAAGATCTTCAAGAACATGTCCAAGCGTGCTGCCGAACTGTTGCGCGACGACCTCGAGGCGAAAGGCCCGGTGCGCGTCAGCGACGTCGAAACCGCGCAGAAGGAAATCCTCACCATTGCCCGTCGTATGGCCGAAGCCGGCGAGATCGTGCTCGGTGGCAAGGGCGGCGAGGAAATGATCTAAGCCCATGGATAAGCCTGACGAGTCTGTGACGGATCTGATCCGCGCCCGCGATGTTCGTGGTTTCGAATCCTGGGCGCTGCCCAGCTTCGACCCGCCGGAACCCGAGCCTGAGCCGGAGCCTGAACCGCCGGAAATGGAAGAAGTGCCGCTGGAAGAAGTCCAGCCACTGACCCTGGAAGAACTCGAAAGCATCCGTCAGGAGGCTTACAACGAGGGCTTCGCCATCGGCGAAAAAGAAGGTTTTCACAGCACCACGCTGAAGGTGCGTCAGGAAGCTGAAACGGCGCTGGCGGCGAAAATCGCCAGCCTCGAGCTGTTGATGGCCAACCTGTTCGAACCGATCGCCGAGCAAGACACCCAGATTGAAAAGTCGCTGGTTGACCTCGTGCAACACATCACCAAGCAGGTGATCAAGCGCGAACTGGCCATCGACTCGACGCAGATCGAACACGTCATGCGCGATGCCCTCAAGCTATTGCCGCTGGGCGTGGAAAACGTGCGCCTGTACGTCAATCCGCAGGATTTCGCCCAGGTCAAAGCCCTGCGCGAACGCCACGAAGAAACCTGGCGCATCGTTGAAGACGAGTCGCTGTTGCCGGGCGGCTGCCGGGTTGAAACCGAGCACAGCCGCATCGACGCCAGTGTCGAATCGCGGGTGACCCAGGTCATGGCCAAGCTGTTCGACCAGTTGCACGAGCAGGCCTTGCATCCGGCAGCGCCTGACTTGAGTCTGGACATTCCCGAAGACACCCCAGCGGCTGTCGACTCTGACGAGCCGCGCGCGGACGCCAGCGATGCGCCTTGAACGCACCAGCTTCGCCAAGCGCCTGAGCACCTACGCCGAGGCCACCGAGATTGCCGGCGCGCCGATCCTTGAAGGTCGGCTGCTGCGCATGGTCGGCCTGACCCTCGAAGCCGAAGGCTTGCGCGCCGCCATGGGCACCCGTTGCATGGTGATCAATGACGACACCTACCACCCGTCCCAGGTGGAAGCGGAAGTCATGGGTTTTTCCGGCAGCAAAGTCTTTCTGATGCCGGTCGGCAGCGTCGCCGGGATTGCCCCGGGCGCCCGCGTGGTGCCCCTGGCCGATACCGGTCGTTTGCCGATGGGCATGAGCATGCTCGGCCGTGTCCTCGACGGCGCCGGCCGCGCGCTGGACGGCAAGGGCGGCATGAAGGCCGAAGACTGGGTGCCGATGGACGGCCCGACAATCAACCCGCTCAACCGTGATCCGATCAGCGTACCGCTGGACGTCGGCATCCGTTGCATCAACGGTTTGCTGACGGTCGGCCGTGGTCAGCGTCTGGGTCTGTTCGCCGGTACCGGTGTCGGTAAATCGGTGCTGTTGGGCATGATGACCCGCTTCACCGAGGCCGACATCATCGTCGTCGGCCTGATCGGTGAGCGTGGTCGCGAAGTTAAAGAATTCATCGAACACATTCTCGGTGAAGAAGGCCTTAAACGTTCGGTAGTGGTCGCCTCGCCAGCAGACGACGCACCGCTGATGCGTATGCGCGCGGCGATGTATTGCACGCGCATCGCCGAGTATTTCCGCGACAAGGGCAAGAACGTTCTGCTGCTGATGGACTCGCTGACCCGTTTCGCCCAGGCCCAGCGGGAAATCGCTCTGGCCATCGGTGAGCCGCCAGCAACCAAGGGTTATCCGCCCTCGGTGTTCGCCAAACTGCCGAAACTGGTGGAGCGCGCCGGTAACGCGGAGAAGGGCGGTGGCTCGATAACGGCGTTCTACACCGTACTGTCCGAAGGCGATGACCAGCAGGACCCGATTGCCGACTCGGCGCGGGGTGTGCTCGACGGCCACATCGTCCTGTCACGGCGCCTGGCCGAGGAAGGCCACTATCCGGCGATTGACATCGAAGCGTCCATCAGCCGGGTGATGCCGGCGGTGGTTTCGCCGGATCACATGCAGCGCGCGCAGTATTTCAAACAGCTTTGGTCGCGCTATCAGCAGAGCCGTGATTTGATCAGCGTCGGTGCCTACGTAGCCGGTGGCGATCGCGAGACCGATCTGGCGATTTCCCTGCAACCACAACTGGTCAGGTATCAGCGCCAGGGCCTCAACGACAAAATCAATCTGGGTGAGAGCCAGGCCTATCTGGAAACCCTGTTCGCCCCTGCGGCGGGCGGGTAACCGGCCATGGCCGTCAGCCGCGCCGCGCGCCTGGCACCGGTGGTGGATATGGCCGAAAAGGCCGAGAAAGCCGCCGTGCAGCGCCTCGCCTACTTTCAGGGCCAGGTCAAAGTTGCCGAAAGCAAACTGGCCGACCTCAATGCCTTTCGTCTGGATTACTCGCAGCAGTGGATCGTGCGCGGCAGCACCGGCGTGACCGGGCAATGGCTGCTGGGCTTTCAGGGCTTTCTGGCGCAACTCGACACCGCCGTCGACCAGCAACGGCAGAGCCTGGTCTGGCACCAGAACAAGCTCGACAAGGCGCGTGAGGAATGGCAACAGGCGTTTGCCCGCGTCGAGGGTTTGCGCAAACTGGTGCAGCGCTATCGTGATGAGGCGCAACGCCTGGAAGACAAGCGCGAGCAGAAGCTGCTCGATGAATTGTCCCAGCGCTTGCCACGGCGTGATGCCTTCTAAACCACACCGCCAAACCCTGTGGGAGCGAGCCTGCTCGCGAAAGCGCCGTGTCAGTCAACCCTGTAGTCAACTGCCAGAATGCCTTCGCGAGCAGGCTCGCTTCCACACTTGTTCCACTGTTGCGCCTTGCCCCAAGCCTATCCAGGTGCTAAACCTTGTACAGGTTCGTCAATGACAAGGAAGCCAGTCAATGTCAGTCGTTACAGAAGTCTCTCCAGACCAGAAAAAGCTCACCATCGCCGTCAAAGGTCGGTTCGATTTCGGTCGCCATCAGGAATTTCGCGAGTCGTATGAACGGCTCCCACACAAACCCGAATCCATCGTGGTCGACCTCAAAGAGGCCACTTATCTCGACAGCTCAGCGCTGGGCATGCTGCTTTTGCTGCGTGATCACGCCGGTGGCGACGAGTCGGATATCCGTGTCGTCAACAGCAGCTCCGACGTGAAGAAAATCCTCGCGATTTCCAACTTCGACAAACTCTTCGACATCAGTTGACGCCCATGCAGGCGCAAGAGCCGCTGACCATTCTTATCGCCGAAGACAGCGCCGCCGACCGGCTGCTGCTGTCAACCATTGTCCGCCGTCAGGGCCATCAGGTGCTGACGGCGGCCAATGGTGCCGAAGCGGTCGAAACGTTCAAAGAGCAGCAGCCCGATCTGGTGTTGATGGACGCGCTGATGCCGGTGATGGACGGCTTCGAAGCGGCGCGGCGGATCAAGGCGCTGGCGGGTGAAGCGCTGGTGCCGATCATCTTCCTCACCTCGCTGACCGAGAGTGAAGCGCTGGCTCGGTGTCTGGAGGCTGGCGGTGACGATTTTCTGGCGAAGCCGTACAACCAAGTGATACTCGCCGCCAAAATCAAGGCGATGGATCGCTTGCGCCGCCTTCAGGCGACTGTCCTGCAGCAGCGCGACCTGATCGCCAGACATCACGACTATCTACTCAACGAACAACGCGTGGCCAAAGCGGTGTTCGACAAGGTCGCGCATTCCGGTTGCCTGAGCGCGCCGAACATCCGATATCTGCAATCGCCTTACGCGCTGTTCAATGGTGATCTGTTGCTGGCGGCGTACACGCCGGCCGGTGACATGCACGTCATGCTCGGCGATTTCACCGGGCATGGCTTGCCGGCAGCGGTGGGGGCGATGCCGCTGGCCGAAGTGTTTTACGGGATGACCGCCAAAGGCTACGGCCTGGCCGAAACCCTGCGCGAGATGAACGCCAAGCTCAAGCGCATCCTGCCGGTGGACATGTTCTGCTGCGCTACCTTGCTCAGTCTGAGTTTCCAGAGCCGTTCGGTGGAGGTGTGGAACGGCGGCATGCCCGACGGTTACTTGCACCGCATGGCCAGTGGCGAGCGCGTGCCGTTGCCGGCGCGGCATTTGCCCCTGGGGATTCTCAGCGCGCAAGCCTTCGATGACCGTACGGATGTGTATCCGATGGCCGTCGATGATCGAGTGTTTCTGTTATCGGACGGGGTGATCGATACCTGCGATGCCAATGACCAGCTGTTCGGCGTCGAACGCTTGCAGCAGGTGTTTGCGGCGAACCGCGAGCCGGATCGGTTGTTCGAGGATATCGAACAGGCACTGCGCGATTTTCGCGGGCAGGCCCGTGACGATGTGAGCATGGTCGAGGTCAGTCTGCTCGAGTCGGCGCAGACGCACGGCGCGGCGCCGGTGTATTCCGACAGCGGCCAGTCGTGCCCGCTGGACTGGTCGGCCAGTTTCGAATTTCGCGGCGCCACGCTCAGGCGCTTCAATCCGTTGCCGTTCCTCTTGCAGTTGCTGCTTGAGGTGCATGGCTTGCGCGCGCAAAGCGGAGCGCTGTACAGCGTGCTCGCCGAGTTGTATTCCAATGGCCTGGAGCATGGCGTGCTCGGGCTGGACTCCAGCCTCAAACGCGATGCGGCAGGTTTCGCCCGCTACTATGAAATGCGCGCGGCGCGGTTGGAGGCGCTGCAGGATGGTTATGTGCGCGTACATTTGCAGGTCCAGCCGCAGGGCGAGGGCGGGCGCCTGGTCATTCGCGTCGAGGACAGCGGCAAGGGCTTTGATGTGGCGCGGCTTATGGAACGGCCCGTGGATAACGTCCGCTTGTCGGGTCGCGGCATCAGCCTGGTCCGGCAACTGGGGCGCAACGCCAGTTGGTCGGACCAGGGTCGTAGTGCCAGCGTGGAGTTTTTCTGGGAGATTGAGGCATAATCCGCCCATTCTTGATCAAGGAGTGAGCAAGTGACAGACACACATATTGATCGCGAGGCGCTGAGCGCACTGCGCGAAATCATGGAGGAGGGTTATCCGGAGCTTCTGGATACCTTTCTGGCGGATTCCGAAAGTCGCTTGGGCGAGTTGCAAAAAACCTCTGATGCCAAAGTGTTATCGGCAGTTGCCCATAGTTTCAAGGGCAGCGCCAGCAACATGGGAGCTGTCCGCTTGGCGGCGCTCTGCCAAGAGCTGGAATCGGAAGCCAAAGATAAAAGCCCCTCGGAAATCGCCAGGATGGTGGCTGACATCACTGGCGAGTTCGCAGATGTCCGCCCTGTTTACGAAGACGAGCGGCAGCATGCTTTGACTCATTGATCTCATCGTACGGCGCTTTTCGCAAGTGTCAGGCCAAACTGGCCCGGCACTTGCAGTCATCTTGCTCAACTGTACCTACGATCCCAGTGCAGCGGAGACCGTGTCATGCCTGCGACCCCCAACATTCTTCTTCAGACCGCCGCTCAGGCCAAGGCGCAAGCCGCCTCTGCCAAATCGTCGGCAATGGCCGCAGACGCCGGGGACAAGGCCTCCAGCTTCGCCAGAGTGTTTGCCGATCAGGCGCCGGCCAAGCCTGCCGTGAGCGCCGACAACTCAGTCAAGCCGGCACGCGATAAGGTCGCAGACAGCAGCGGCAAAAAGGATATCGGCAAAGATCAGTCTGCCGCGCCCGAGCCAGCTGTTGCCGATAGCGGCAAAGCGTTGCCTGCCGACAAAGCGGCGACGAGCGACGACGCGACTGCCACTGCCGATGACACCGCTGAAACGGTACAAATCCCTGTGGCCGATGCCGCGCCAGTAGACCCGACGCTGGATCCGGCCCTGGCGCAAGTCGTTCAGCCATTGGCGGCGCCTGTCGTGCCGACTCCAACAGTCGCAACGCCAGCCCAGCCGGAAACCGAAGCGCCTGCATTGGCGGTCGTGTCGGGCATGGTCAAAGATCCGGCGGCCACCGACAGCGAATTTGATCCGTCAGCCGACCCTCTCGATTCGCTGCCGGCCGTGCGCATGGCGATGGAGCAGGGCGGGCATATTTCTGCCGCCAGCCAGGCGCAACCGAAAGCCACGCCTGCTCAAGCTCAGGCTGACGGCGAATTGACCGCCGCGCAGAACTTTGCCGCCGGCATGGCCAGCATGCTCGACGTGCAGGCCGACAAGGACAGCACCAGTCAGGGCGGCGAACAAGCTTTCAGCGGGCTGATCGACGATGGTCTGAAGGATCTGAAATCGGCTACCAGCGACACCCGCGTCGATGACTTCGCCAACCGTCTGGCGGCACTGACCCAGGCCGCTACGCCGAAAACCGCCAATGCGCTGCCGGTGAATCAGCCGATCGCCATGCACCAGAGCGGCTGGACCGAAGAGGTGGTCAACCGCGTCATGTACCTGTCCAGCGTCAACCTGAAGGCCGCCGACATTCAGTTGCAGCCGGCGGAGCTGGGGCGCTTGGATATCCGCGTGAACATGGTTCCCGATCAGCAGACCCAGGTCACCTTCATGAGCGCGCACCCGAGCGTGCGTGAAGCGCTCGACAGTCAGATGCATCGCCTGCGTGACATGTTCAACCAGCAGGGCATGGGCCAGGTCGACGTCAACGTTGCCGACCAGAACCGTGGTTGGCAGGGGCAGCAAGGCCAGGAGCAGGCGCAGCAGGGCCAGAGTGGTCGGACCAGTGCTGCGGGTGGCCGCCTGGATTCGGCGGATGAGGAATTGGCGCCGACCGCCATTGCTGAAACCGCCGCTCAAACCACCAGCGTGATCGGCAGCAGCGCGGTCGACTATTACGCTTGAGCAAAATCAAGAGCCCCTCACCCTAGCCCTCTCCCAGAGGGAGAGGGGACTGACTGGGGGATGCTCGCGAAGTACGCCGACCGGATACTTCTGCTGTGAATCCATAATCGACTCGGTCTTTCAGGTCGATGTTTGACGTCTGACACCTCGGTCGGCCCCCTCTCCCTCTGGGAGAGGGCTGGGGTGAGGGTGCTTTTGACTTTAGCGTCGTTCTCGACCTCCGACAGTTCTGGCATAACACTTGCTCTTGCCTTGCCGTGCGACTGTGAAACCCCCGATTAGTGACGGATTATTGGCATGGCGAAGAGCGAAGCTGCAGCAGTAAAAGACCCCGCAACCAAAGGCAAACTCAAGCTGATCATCGTGATCGTGCTGGCGTTGCTGGTGGCCATTGGTGCATCCGTCGGGGCGACCTGGTTCTTCATGCACGGCGCGCAGAGCAAGCCTGCCGAGGCCGCTGACGCAGCGCCGGTCGGCAAGCAGGCGGCGATTTTCGAGCCGATGGCGCCGGCCTTCGTTGCCAACTACAACCAGAACGGCCGTCAGCGCTACATGCAGGTGAGCATCACCATGCTGGCGCGTAATCAGGCCGATCTGGACGCGCTCAAAGTGCACATGCCGGTTATCCGCAACAACCTGGTGATGCTCTTCTCCGGTCAGGATTTCGCCACACTGGCGACCCCGGTCGGCCAGGAGATGTTGCGCCAGAAGGCCACCGCCAGCGTCCAGGAAGTGGCGCAGAAAGAACTGGGCAAAGTGGTCATCGAACAGTTGCTTTTCACTAATTTCGTACTGCAGTAGGAACACGACATGGCCGTGCAGGATCTGCTGTCCCAGGATGAAATCGATGCGCTCTTGCATGGCGTCGATGATGGTCTGGTACAGACCGATAATGCTGCCGAACCCGGCAGTGTCAAAAGCTACGACCTGACCAGCCAGGATCGCATCGTCCGTGGACGCATGCCGACGCTGGAAATGATCAACGAGCGTTTCGCACGCTACACCCGCATCAGCATGTTCAACATGCTGCGCCGCTCGGCGGACGTGGCCGTCGGTGGCGTGCAGGTGATGAAGTTCGGCGAATACGTGCACTCGCTGTACGTGCCGACCAGCCTCAACCTGGTCAAGATCAAACCGCTGCGCGGCACCGCGCTGTTCATCCTCGACGCCAAACTGGTGTTCAAGCTGGTGGACAACTTCTTCGGTGGCGACGGCCGTCACGCCAAGATCGAAGGGCGGGAATTCACCCCGACCGAACTGCGCGTAGTGCGCATGGTGCTGGAGCAGGCGTTCGTCGATCTGAAAGAAGCCTGGCAGGCGATCATGGAGGTCAATTTCGAGTACATCAACTCGGAAGTGAACCCGGCCATGGCCAACATCGTCGGCCCGAGCGAAGCGATTGTGGTCTCCACCTTCCACATCGAACTCGATGGCGGTGGCGGCGATCTGCACGTGACCATGCCGTACTCGATGATCGAGCCGGTGCGCGAGATGCTCGATGCCGGTTTCCAGTCCGACCTCGACGATCAGGACGAGCGCTGGGTCAACGCCCTGCGCCAGGACGTGCTCGATGTCGACGTGCCGATCGGTGCCACCGTGGCCCGCCGCCAGTTGAAGCTGCGCGACATCCTGCACATGCAGCCGGGCGATGTGATCCCGGTCGAGATGCCGGAAGACATGATCATGCGCGCCAACGGCGTGCCGGCCTTCAAGGTCAAGATGGGCTCGCACAAAGGCAACCTCGCGTTGCAGGTGATCGAGCCGATCGAGCGTCGCTGAGGCGGCGCTTTTCACCCCCGTATTTAACCGAATTGTTGCCCGCCGAGGACACATGATGAACGACGATATGAACGCGCAGGACGACCAGGCACTCGCCGATGAATGGGCTGCGGCCCTGGAAGAAACCGGTGATGCCGGCCAGGCTGACATCGATGCACTGCTGGCCGCCGACGCCGGCACTTCCAGCTCCAACCGTCTGCCGATGGAAGAGTTCGGCAGCGTGCCGAAGAACAACGATCCGGTGACCCTCGATGGCCCGAACCTGGACGTGATCCTCGACATTCCGGTGTCGATCTCGATGGAAGTCGGCAGTACCGACATCAACATCCGCAACCTGCTGCAACTCAACCAGGGTTCGGTGATCGAGCTCGATCGTCTGGCCGGTGAGCCGCTCGACGTGCTGGTCAACGGCACCTTGATCGCCCACGGCGAAGTAGTGGTGGTCAACGAGAAGTTCGGCATCCGCCTGACTGACGTGATCAGCCCAAGCGAACGCATCAAGAAGCTGCGCTGAGTGAAAAGGTTTCTCTGGGTGCTGCTGGCATGGCCGTTGAGCGTGCTGGCTGCCGAACCGGGCGCAACTACTGCCGCGCCTGCCGCCACCGCGCCGATGGTCAACAGCGGCGTGGCCGGTCAGTTGACGCAACTGGTGTTCGGTTTGCTGCTGGTGCTGGGCTTGATCTTCTTCCTCGCCTGGCTGCTGCGCCGCGTGCAACAGGCGGGGCCGGCGGGCAAGGGCCAGGTGATCGAGTTGATCGGTTCACGCGCGCTTGGCCCGCGTGACCGCTTGATGCTGGTGCAGGTCGGCAAAGACCAGATTCTGCTCGGCCTCAGCCCCGGCACCATCACCGCGCTGCACGTGCTCAAAGAGCCGGTCGAAGTCCCCACCGCCAGTGAAAAAGCGACGCCGGAATTTGCTCAGCATCTGCTGAAGATTCTTGGCAAGGACCAAAAGGATACGAAGTAATGGGTGCGCTCCGCATCGTCTTGACGCTGGTCCTGTTGCTGGCCGCGCCGCTGGCGTTCGCCGCCGATCCGTTGTCTATCCCGGCGATCACGCTGGGCACCAATGCCGACGGCGCGCAGGAATATTCGGTCAGTCTGCAGATCCTGCTGATCATGACCGCGCTGAGCTTTATTCCAGCGGCGGTCATCCTGATGACCAGCTTCACGCGGATCATCATCGTCTTCTCGATCCTGCGTCAGGCCCTCGGCCTGCAACAGACGCCGTCGAACCAGATCCTCACCGGCATGGCGCTGTTCCTGACGCTGTTCATCATGGCGCCGGTGTTCGACCGGGTGAACAACGACGCGCTGCAACCGTATCTGGCGGAAACCCTCACCGCCCAGCAAGCGGTGGAAAAGGCTCAGGTGCCGATCAAGGACTTCATGCTCGCGCAGACCCGCACCAGCGATCTGGAGTTGTTCATGCGCCTGTCCAAGCGCACCGACATCGCCAGCCCGGATCAGGCGCCGTTGACCATTCTGGTGCCGGCGTTTGTAACCTCCGAGCTTAAAACCGCCTTCCAGATCGGCTTCATGATCTTCATTCCGTTCCTGATCATCGACCTCGTGGTAGCGAGCGTGCTGATGGCCATGGGTATGATGATGCTCTCGCCGCTGATCATTTCGCTGCCGTTCAAGATCATGCTGTTCGTGCTCGTCGATGGCTGGGCGCTGATCATCGGTACTCTGGCCAGCAGTTTTGGAGGTGTTTCGCCATGACGCCGGAAGTCGCGGTCGATATCTTTCGTGAAGCCCTGTGGCTGACCACCATGATGGTCGCCATCCTGGTGGTGCCGAGCCTTCTGGTCGGCCTGCTGGTGTCGATGTTCCAGGCTGCCACGCAGATCAACGAACAGACCCTGAGCTTCCTGCCGCGTCTGCTGGTGATGCTGGTGACCCTGATCATCGGCGGTCCTTGGATCGTGCAGACGTTCATGGAATACATCATCCAGCTGTACAAAAACATTCCGATGGTCATCGGCTAAGCCATGCAGTCGCTGCTTCAGCTGACCGACACCCAGATCAGCACCTGGGTGGCGTCGTTCATGTTGCCGCTGTTTCGCGTCGCCTCGATGCTGATGGTCATGCCGGTGTTCGGCACCACCCTGATTCCGCGGCGCGTGCGCCTGTATTTCGCCGTGGCGATCACCGTGGTCATCACCCCGGCGCTGCCGCCGATGCCCGCCGTCAGCCCGCTGGATCTCAGCGGCCTGCTGCTGATTGGCGAGCAGATTCTGGTCGGCGCGGTGTTGGGCTTTTCCCTGCAATTGTTCTTTCAGGCCTTCGCCGTCGCCGGGCAGATCGTCGCGGTGCAGATGGGCATGGGCTTCGCCTCGATGATCGACCCTACCAACGGCGTTTCGGTGGCGGTGATCGGGCAGTTCTTCACCATGCTGGTGACGTTGCTGTTCCTGTCGATGAACGGCCATCTGGTGGTGTTCGAAGTCCTCACTGAAAGCTTCACCACGCTGCCGGTCGGCGGTGGTTTGATGGTTGCGCATTACTGGGAATTGGCCGGCAAACTCGGTTGGGTGCTCGGCGCCGCGCTGTTGCTGGTATTGCCGGCCGTCACCGCACTGTTGGTAGTCAACATCGCCTTCGGCGTGATGACCCGCGCCGCGCCGCAACTGAACATCTTCTCGATCGGTTTTCCGCTGACCCTGGTGCTCGGCCTGTTCATCGTCTGGGTGGGGCTCGCGGACATTCTCAACCAGTATCAACCGCTGGCCAGCGAGGCCTTGCAGTTGCTACGCGAACTGGCACGGGCGCGCTGAGTCATGGCAGAGAGCGAAAGCGGTCAGGACAAAACGGAAGACCCCACGGAGAAACGCAAAAAGGACTCCCGTGAGAAGGGTGAAATCGCCCGTTCCAAAGAACTCAACACCCTCGCCGTGATGATGGCTGGCGCCTCTGCGCTGCTGATTTTCGGCGGCATGCTTGCGCAAGAAATGATGGACGTGATGCGCCTGAACTTCACCCTGTCCCGCGAAGTGGTCATGGATCAGGGCGCCATGGGCCGTTTTCTGTTGGAGTCAGGGTTGATCGCCTTGCTGGCGATTCAGCCGGTGATGATCACCCTGTTGCTCGCCGCCATCATCGGGCCGATCTCCCTTGGTGGCTGGCTGTTCGCGGCAAGTTCGCTGGCACCCAAATTCAGCCGGATGAACCCGGCCGCCGGCCTCAAACGGATGTTCTCGTTCAAGGCTGTGGTCGAACTGCTCAAAGCCCTGGCGAAGTTTCTGATTACCTTGGGCGTGGCGCTGTTGGTGCTGTCCGCCGACGTCGACGACTTGCTGCGCATTGCCCACGAACCACTGGACATGGCGATCATCCACAGCGTGTTGCTGGTGGGCTGGAGCACGCTGTGGCTGGCCTGCGGCCTGATCATCATCGCAGCCGTCGACGTGCCGGTGCAGCTCTGGGAAGCGCACAAGAAGCTGCTGATGACCAAGCAGGAAGTGCGCGACGAACACAAGGACCAGGAAGGTCGCCCAGAGGTCAAGCAACGCATCCGCCAGACCCAGCGCGAAATGTCCCAGCGGCGCATGATGGCAGCGATTCCCGAAGCCGACGTGGTCATCACCAACCCGACCCACTACGCCGTCGCACTCAAATACGACTCGGAAAAGGGCGGCGCACCGGTGCTGCTGGCCAAGGGCAGCGACTTCATCGCCCTGAAAATCCGCGAAATCGCCGTGGCCAACAACGTCATGCTGCTTGAGTCGCCTGCGCTGGCGCGCTCGATCTATTACTCCACCGAACTGGAGCAGGAAATCCCCGGCGGGCTGTATCTGGCCGTAGCGCAGGTGTTGGCCTACGTCTACCAGATCCGCCAACACCAGGCGGGCAAGGGCAAGCGCCCGGATCCGCTGAAGGATGATTTGCCGATTCCGCCGGATTTGCGTCGGGATTCTTGATGGTGCTGCGCAGCCATTGGTCTGAGATCTCCCCTTACTGTCAACTCTGACAGGTGCGCTCGTCGTGATTTTGCAGTTTGATGCAAGGTGCTGCCGCGAACCTGGCGCGGTTATGCGGACGAGTGCAGGGAGCAAGGCAATGAAAGGTATTTTCAGCAGCTATGACGAAAAAACTGGAAGAGGCACCATCACGCCGAAGCAATCGGGACGATCGCTTTCCTTTGCCGAAGCCACGGGGTTTTTTCTGACCGCCAAAGAATACCGATTCAACATTCCATTGACCGATGCCCAGCAGGCGAACGTCAAAGTGGGCGGAGAGGTCGAGTTCGAATTATCCAAGAGCAAGAATGGAAAAGTGAAAATCCTTCGGTATTGAACAATTGATTGCAAAACCGCTGAAAACAGGGCGGCGGTTTTTATTATCGTTCCCACGCTCTGCGTGGGAATGCAGCCCGGGACGCTCCGCGTCCCTTCGAAAGCCGAACGCGGAGCGTCCGTTGAGGCATTCCCACGCAGGAGCGTGGGAACGATCATCGCGTGTCGCTACTGCGGCAACTCCAGATTATCCAGCACCCGATTCACCGCCAGCTCACCCAGCATGATCAGTTGCGCAATCCCCATCAGCGTTCGACGCTGGGATGGTTTGACCAGTCCGGCGAATTCCTGGGCGATGGTTTTGGCGGAGGCGAGGGTTTCGCAGGCGTTGGCCAGCAGGTCTTCGTTTTTCGTGTCGGCGGTGACGGCGTACATCGCGCGGGGGCTGAAGGGCGGTGGGGTGGAGCCGGGTGGACAGAGGTACTGGTCGAGGGCGCGGTCGGCGGCTTGGTGGAGTTTTTTTGAGTCGAGGGATTCGTAGGGGGAGGTGGGGTCGGTTTCGGGTGGGTTGGGTGTTGGTTTGATCATGGTGAAGCTCCTTTGAAATGGAGCCGCGACAACCTGTCGCTAAACAGGAGGGTGGCGGCTGTACGCGGCTTAGCGAACCGGTCAAAGGCACCCGGTAGATATAAGCATCCCCTTTATTTCAGGTTATCCAGCCTCCGGTTCATCGCTTGATACTCATAAATGCGAGCACTTTGTCGCCTAGACTTCCATCAGGCGCAGATTAGTCAGGAAATAGTCATTGCCAGCCCCTGTAGCGATGGCGTTCACAAACTCAAAGATCATTTGACTTGACTGCGCTTCGAAATTGCCAGAGTAGCGTGTCCAGCTAAGATTCGGTGGGGTGAATGTGCTGATAATTGTCCCGTAATTAGATCTGAATGTTAATTGTGCTGCCGGCTGCCAGGTTCCATTAGTCGCCAAAAGAGAGAATTCATAGGTTTGACCTATCACAAGATTGCTGTAGACCTTGCGCAATACTACCCCTGCTGAGCTATTTGTATAAGTGCTGTTCGTCAAAGAGGTATATCCGAGAAATGTACTATAGCTCCAGTCTCTCTGATCAATGATTGCCGGCCCATTTTCCCATCCGTTTCGCTGCAGATTGGCAAAGTTTGTGAAGTCATTGAGACGTTCCGGTGCCTGAACCAAATAACTCCTAGGTGGAAATCGCGTGGCATTCACAAGGGTGGGTTCACCAGCGAAATTGACAATGAAAGTTATGTGCAAAGTTGTTCTGTTTCCCAGTGATTTCAATAATATTAACGGTACGGCTCGAGCAAAGCCGGGAGGTGAGGTGTTAAGTTCTGCTTGGGGGGCATAAAGCTCAACTTTTTTGCCGCTCCTGTCAAACCCTTCGAAATGCAACCATAGCCGCTCCTTGGGGGTGTGTGGCCAAGCTGCCACTGTCGTTTGATCAGCAATTTGAATTTGAGTGATGTTCAGAGAGCTACTGTTATTTCCTGCAAGAATGGGCGTCGGCAAGCGTGTGTCACCATCCGTGATTTTCATAACTTCAAACGTGGCCGCTAGTGATTCGCCGGCCACAACTCCGCTACGAATCAAATCCAACCGAAACTCAATCGCCTTGCCATGCCAAGCCGCCAGAAACGCAGCGCTCAATAAAATCTCTGCAATCCCACCAACAAAATCCACCACCGGAAACGGTGGTGCACCGGCCGGCGCGTTCACCTGGACGAATTGAGCCTTATCGTCTTTCTCTGCTGCAAAGCCTGTTATCTGAAGCTTTACCCCATCCGGATTAGCCAAAACGTCAATCGGCACAGTGGGCGGGGTCAAGGTTGGGGGTGGCAGGACAAGTTGCAGGCCAATGACGGTATACACCTGATACGGAAACTGCGTGGCGCTGGCGAAGTCATTGCTCTTGTCCTCCGATACCCAGAATTCCAGTTTCAACAGCGATCCTTCTTTCAATTCTTTCAGAAAAGCTATGAGCAGCGCTTTATCCCAGAACCCCTGACTAACCCAGGTCGCATTCACCTTGTGGGTGTCACCATTCCAGAATTGCAGGACGTGCGCCGAGCCGTCGGGTTTCTGGCCAGTGACCTTCAGCCACACCTGCTGTCCGACCTGGATTCCCGTCCAGTTGCGTGCTCGTAGCGTGGCGTCTTGGCCCCTCAGTGCGGCCACGTCGAGCATGCCGTCCACGGCCTCAGCGATTATCGGCGAGTTGTACACCTTCTGATTGGCGGTGATAGTGATCGGGGTCTTCGCCGACTCATTGTTGTTGGTCAATTGATCGCGCACCGTGGCGAAGACCGAATGGGTGCCGTCGCCTATCAACTGCAATTCTGCAGCCGTCAGGGTGTGGTTGATCGGGCTTGTGGGGTTGGGAAATGTGATGCTCCAGGTGCCTATGGTGAGCGTCACCGTGTCGTGAGGCCGTGGGTAACCGACGGTGATCGTGATGACTGCCGTCTGCTCGGGTACGACGCTGGCTGGATGGCTGACGGTGACGGTAGGCGCCGGGTTGTTGTAGAGCAGCTTGAGTGTGGGTGAATCTGCGTTGTTGCCGCCGACTCGGGTCACTCTGTAGCGGACATCGTTGACACCGTTTGTGAACCAGCTCGCCGGCACGTGCAAAAGAATGCGTTCCTGCTCCTCACCGGGATAGATGGTTTTGCTGATGCCGGTGCTGACTCCGTTGACAAAAATAGTCACGACGTCATAAGCCGCCATGACCCAGTTCCGCAAGCCTGTTATGGGGTCGATGACAAGTTCTACGCCAGCAGGGATGAATGCCGAGAGAGGAAGGCCGCCATCAGCAGTACCTGCAGGCAGCACCGGTGTTATCCATTGCGGTGGGTACACGGGATACAAGGCCAGGGCTGCGTTGGCTTCGAGTGAATTGACTTGAACGCTCATTCTGTTCTCCAGGAACAATGGCAGGCAAGGTTCATCACAACGCAGAACGAGGCGTCCGTCACCTGTCAGATCTGACAGGTGGGGACGGTTTTCCGACCAATGGTATCGCTGAAGAGGTGGGCGCTCCTGTGCCGCAGAGAGGCCGAGCTCGCGCAAGCTGCACCCCAGGATCTTCAGCCGCTGCAAGGTTTGCACCCAAGAGGATCAAAATGTGGGAGCGAGCTTGCTCGCGAAAAGGCCGGCACTCTCACCCGAATCACTCAGCCGAACCGCATCATCCTGGCAACTCCAGATTGTCCAGCACCCGATTCACCGCCAATTCCCCGAGCATGATCAACTGCGCAATCCCCATCAGCGTTCGGCGCTGCGACGGTTTGACCAGCCCGGCGAATTCCTGGGCGATGGTTTTGGCGAAGGTAAGGGTTTCTTAAGCGTCTGCCAACAGGCCTTCGCTTTTAGTGGCGGCGGTAATGGCGTACAGGCCTGCGGTTTTTGGCTTGACTGTAGGCCGTGGCGCGAGGATTTGTAGGCTGGAGGGCGTGTCTGCAGGTATTTTTTAACGCGATCACTATTTAAAAACTCCAAACTGAGTCTATTTGCCGTAGCGCTGGGCATCGAGAACAATCCGATGCCCAGCGATCTATGACGGCGTCACAGCAATGGATCAATTAATTATCGAGAAGTTATCCACGGAGCAGCCAGATCCCCCGTTAGTTAAGTCTATGTACTTTATTTTTCTGTTCGGTGTTTCTGTGATCTCGGCCCAGACTTGATCTGGCACTTCATATGGGGGCGTGAGGTGTGACTTAATTAGCTGTAGATTTTCATCGTAGCATGTGTAGTTCGTTTGAACTCGAGAGATGGATGCGATGCCGAATCTAATACTTCTTGCTGTATTTTTCAGTGTGAATCTTAAAGTTGAATTGTGGTAAATATATATATATTTAGATGTCACATACGGGGCGAGAATGTTACTAGTGGCAATGCTAGAATTCCCCGCTACGACCGTAACGGTCATGCTTGGAAAGTCCATGACTGTGCCAACAGGCTTGTTTCCGTCGGTGCCCGTCTCGAAATCTTCCATTACAATCAAAGGCTCGTTCAATAAGTTCAAATTTAACGTGGGGAAGATAATTGGTGTCGAGTTTATGGTGGCGCTCGGTAACGCTTCGAAGAGAATCTCAAATTTAGTGTCGTGCTTGAGTGTTAAAAGCTTTTCCCTAGAAACGCTTTCCTTTAGTCCTGACGCTTTTTCCGTCTCCGTGATGTTGTGGTCAGTTAATATTGGTATGACGCAGTTATCATCATTGTTATCTTTTCCTGCAATCTTCAGGTTTACGAAGTTTTCAGTGCTAATTCCGATCCAAGGTATCACGGTGATCTCGGCGGCTCCTTCAAATGTACGCAAATCTAGCACTTTGTTATCCGGCGCCTGTGGCACGCTCGGAGAAGGTAAACGCTCATCGCCATCTATAATCTTTGACACGTTCAGCTTGACCGATTCTGATTGTCCAGCTCTACCCCCATTGCGATTCAAATTCCAGCGCAGCTCAATCACTTTTCCATGCCGGGCTGCCAGAAATGCCGGACTCAATAACGTGTTCACCCGTTTGTTGGCATTGAATTCCACCAATGGAAATTGCGGCGAGCCCGCCGGTGCATTGACTTCTACCAGTCGTGCACGGTCTCCTTTTAAAGCGCCAAGATACTCGATGCGCACCGTCACGCCGTTCGGATAGGCCAGTACATCAATCGGGTCAACGGCCGGTGACACCAGAAACGGGGGCAGCAACACAATGGTGCTGCCGCCGATTGCATCGGCCGTGGTGGTCTTGGAGGTCGCAATAGTGATGCCGCCGCGCACCAGTTCATATTTCGCCCGCACCACACTACCGGCGATCACTTTGGCATTGGGCACCATCAGTTTGTAGGTGAACGGAATGCGCCCGACATCGGCCTCAACGATGTGCGTCACCACCGGGGCTTCTGGTTTGGTGGCGGTGTAGGTCACGCGGATTTTGTCGTTGGGCTGCCATGTCGGCGCGAAGGCGTGCACCAGGACGGTGAGATCTTTACTGCCAAGTTTGGACAGATCGATGGTGCTTGGGTCATCGCTCTGATCGTTCGGATCTTCGGCCAGATCGGGGGCGACCAGTCGCGGTTCCTTTAGGTGCACATCTATTTCAACCGTGCCCGAGTATGGCGAGTCGGTATCCGGCCCGTTGCCGAGCTGATCGGTGACAGTGTAGGAAAAGACAAAGTTCGGGCTGTCGCCCGCTTGCTGAAACACCTCTTCCCCGACCATTACGCAAATCGTTGTCCGCTCGGCAGACGGGGTGGCAGGCGCTTCACCGGGGGCGACAATGCGCACGACATCCTTGCCGTTGCAGTTCAAGCGGATCACGTCATGCGCCCGGCAGTAGGGGTAGGCGAAACACACTTGCACGCCTTCCTTCGCGCGCTCGGCATCAATGCCGTCGTAGCGCGCGTCGTCCGGCAGGATCAAATGCAATTCGGAATGTGCGCGGTCGCCGGGCGTCTGATCCTCCATGCCGGGGCGGATGTCGTTATACAACAGGGTCAGCTCGGGTGTTGACGTGCCCTCGTTCTGGCTACCGCGGGTGATGGTGAAAACAAGCGTGTTGAGGCGATTCGTTAGTAATAAACCTTTGGGCAGATACAGGGTATGGATGTCATTTTCCTCGCCCGGCCCGATGGTTTTTGTGGCTTCAGTACGGGCGTTGTTCAGCCACAGGCGAATCACGTCACCTTCTTTCACTGTCCCGGCCAGCGGGGGGTCGACCTTGATGGTCAGGCCCATGGGTTTGAGGTCGTATACGTGTATGGGCACACCATAATCTGCGCCGATCACCGGCCTGGTAGCTTCAGGAGCTCGGGGTGGGTTTAACGTCAGGACGTTGTTGTGCGGTGTCTGGTTTATGCTCATGGGTGAAACTCCTGCGGGGGGGGAAAGGACAGGAATCATCAGAGCGTTTAATTAGGGATTGCGCACCTGTCAAACCTGACAGGTGTTAGCGGTATTCAGATGAGTGGTCATTGTGGTTCGGTGCCCATGCTCTGTGCGTAGAAGTGCCTAACGGCGCTCCGCGTTGGGCTCGGGATGGGCCGCAGAGCGTCCCGTGCTGCATTCCCACGCAGAGCGTGGGAACGATCATCATGACGCCGCGCTACTGCGGCAACTCCAGATTATCCAGCACCCGATTCACCGCCAATTCGCCGAGCATGATCAGTTGCGCAATCCCCATCAGCGTTCGGCGCTGCGACGGTTTCACCAGCCCGGCGAATTCCTGGGCGATGGTTTTGGCCGAGGCGAGGGTTTCGCAGGCGTTGGCCAGCAGGTCTTCGTTTTTGGTGTCGGCGGTGACGGCGTACATGGCGCGGGGGCTGAACGGCGGTGGGGTGGAGCCGGGTGGGCAGAGGTAATGGTCGAGGGCGCGGTCGGCGGCTTGGTGGAGTTTTTTTGAGTCGAGGGATTCGTAGGGGGAGGTGGGGCCGGATTCGGGCGGGTTGGGTGTTGGTTTGATCATGGTGAAGCTCCTGAGGTTATGGGGCCACTTTCCCCTGTCGCTAAACAAGTGAAGGTGGCAGCTGTACGCAGGTTAGCGAACCGGTCTCAGGCACCCCGGTAGACCCGAAGGTCTCCCGCATACAGCCGCCATAACGTTATTGCGGGCGAAAAATCCCGCAGCGAAGCCACGATCGCTGATGCACTGAGTTGGTCCGGGTCGCTAAACCCGATCGCTGATTCGTCAGCGACCGGACCACGATAGAACTCGACCCCAAAGCGCACAAGCCGGCGGATTCTGGCTTGGCTGTAGGCAATGGCGCAAGGATTTGTAGCCTTGAGACCGTGTCTGCAGGTGTCTTTTAAACAGCTTCGTTTAAATCGAAAAAAATGCGCCGCATTCGATGGCCTCTTCGCGAGCAGGCTCGCTCCCACAGGGGCCGTATTCCAAATGTCCGATTGGGAATGCATTTCAAACTGTGGGAGCGAGCCTGCTCGCGAAGGGGTCAGCCCAATCAGCCGATAATTCCAAGTAAAACCGCTCTATTTCATTCCCCGGCAAAAGTTGGAAAGCTTCTTGCAATAGCCGCCCTGCGTCCGCTCGGGGCGTCAAAAGTTTGCTTTAAAGGAACGGGGAAAACCGGTGGATCGCACTCAGTTATTCAATACAGCACGCACCAACGTTGCCGACCTCAGTCGAGGCAATCTGGGCGTGCCGTTGTTGCTGCTGGTCATGCTGGCGATGATGATGTTGCCGGTACCGCCGTTCCTGCTCGACGTCTTCTTTACCTTCAACATTGCCCTGTCCATCGTCGTCCTGCTGGTCTGCGTGTATGCGCTGCGGCCGCTGGATTTCGCCGTGTTCCCGACCATTCTGCTGGTGGCGACGCTGCTGCGCCTGGCGCTGAACGTGGCCTCGACGCGGGTGGTGATGCTCCACGGTCAGGACGGCCACGCCGCCGCCGGTAAGGTGATTCAGGCCTTCGGTGAGGTGGTGATCGGCGGTAACTACGTGGTCGGTATCGTGGTCTTCGCGATCCTCATGATCATCAACTTCGTCGTGGTGACCAAGGGTGCCGGGCGGATTTCCGAGGTGAGCGCGCGTTTCACCCTCGATGCGATGCCCGGCAAACAAATGGCGATTGACGCCGACCTCAACGCCGGCCTGATCGACCAGAATCAAGCCAAGTCGCGCCGTCAGGAAGTCGCCCAGGAGGCGGAGTTCTACGGTTCGATGGACGGTGCCAGCAAGTTCGTCCGTGGTGACGCGATCGCCGGCCTGCTGATTCTGTTCATCAACCTCATCGGCGGCATGGCGGTGGGTATCTTCCAGCACGGCATGAGCTTCGGCGATGCGGGCAAGGTTTACGCCTTGCTGACCATCGGTGACGGTTTAGTGGCGCAATTGCCATCACTGTTGTTATCTACAGCAGCGGCGATCATGGTGACCCGTGCTTCCGGCTCGGAAGACATGGGCAAGCAGATCAACCGCCAGATGTTCGCCTCGCCGAAAGCGCTGGCCGTGGCCGCAGGTTTGATGGCGGTGATGGGCCTGGTGCCGGGCATGCCGCACTTCTCCTTCCTGAGCATGGCGGCGCTGGCTGCGGGCGGCGCGTACCTGTTCTGGAAGAAGCAGAACGTCGCCAAGGTCGTGGCGCTGGAAGAGGTCAAGCGTCAGCAGGAACTGCTGCCGTCGCCGGCACGCGCCATGGAAACCAAAGAGCTGGGCTGGGACGACGTGACGCCGATCGACATGATCGGCCTGGAAGTCGGCTATCGCCTGATTCCGCTGGTGGACCGCAATCAGGGTGGGCAATTGCTCGCGCGGATCAAGGGTGTGCGCAAGAAGCTCTCGCAGGATCTGGGCTTTTTGATGCCGACCGTGCACATCCGCGACAACCTCGATCTGGCGCCGAGCGCGTATCGCTTGACGCTGATGGGCGTGATCCTCGCCGAAGCCGAGATCTATCCGGATCGCGAACTGGCGATCAACCCGGGCCAGGTGTACGGCTCGCTCAACGGGATCAACGCCAAAGATCCGGCTTTTGGCCTGGAGGCGGTGTGGATCGAAATCAGCCAGCGCGCCCAGGCGCAATCGCTCGGCTACACCGTGGTCGATGCGAGCACCGTGGTCGCCACCCACTTGAACCAGATTCTGTACAAGCACTCCAGTGAGCTGATCGGCCACGAGGAAGTGCAGCAACTCATGCAATTGCTGGCCAAGAGCTCGCCGAAACTGGCGGAAGAGCTGGTGCCGGGCGTGGTTTCGCTATCGCAGTTGCTCAAGGTCCTGCAAGCGCTGCTCGCCGAGCACGTGCCGGTGCGCGACATTCGCAGCATCGCCGAGGCGATCGCGAACAACGCTGCCAAGAGTCAAGATACCGCCGCGCTGGTCGCCGCTGTGCGGGTCGGCGTATCCCGTGCAATCGTCCAAAGCATTGTAGGCACTGAGTCCGAGCTGCCTGTAATCACATTGGAACCAAGGTTGGAACAGATATTGCTCAATAGTCTGCAGAAGGCAGGACAAGGCTCGGAAGAGGGCGTTCTGCTGGAGCCGAGCATGGCCGAGAAGCTGCAACGTTCGTTGATCGAAGCGGCCCAGCGTCAGGAAATGCAAGGCCAGCCGGTGATCCTGCTGGTTGCAGGCCCGATTCGCGCGATGCTCTCGCGCTTCGGCCGCCTCGCAGTGCCAGGCCTGCATGTGCTGGCCTACCAGGAAGTACCGGACAACAAGCAAGTGACCATCGTTGCGACAGTAGGGCCCAACGGCTGAGGTAGTGGTTTATGCAAGTTAAGCGTTTTTTCGCCGCCGATATGCGTCAGGCCATGAAGCTGGTTCGCGATGAGCTGGGCGCTGATGCCGCCATCATCGGCAACCGCCGCATTGCCGGCGGCGTCGAGTTGACGGCGGCTCTGGATTACAAACTGTCGGCGCTGGCGCCACGGGTTCCGAACATGGAACTCGAAGACGAGCTGCGCAAGACCCAGTCGCGCATCGTCACCGCCCAGGCCGAGCTGAGCCTGCGTGGCGAAGCCGACGGCAACACCAATCAGCAGTTGTTCGCCGGGCTGCCGTTGACCGCAGGCCTGCCGCTGACCGCTGCCGAGCCGCTGAGCGAGCCGACCTACGCCGCACCGACGCGCCCGGCCGCAGCGCCTGCGCAGGCCTCGGCGGGTGTCGATCCGCGTGCGCTGGATTCGATGCGTTTTGAATTGAACAGCCTGCGCGAGCTGATGGAAGTTCAGCTCGGCACCCTGGCCTGGAATCAGCTGCAAGGCAGCCGTCCGGCCCAGGCCAATCTGTATCGCCGTCTGCAGCGCATCGGCCTGTCCGGCCCGCTGTCGCGCGATCTGCTGGCGATGATCACCGATATCGAAGAACCCCGTCAGGCCTGGCGCATGCTGCTGGCGCACCTGGCGCGGATGATTGCCGTACCGGAAGTCGAGCCGCTGGAAGAGGGCGGTGTGATTGCCATGGTCGGCCCCGCCGGCATGGGCAAGACCACCACGCTGGCCAAGCTCGCCGCGCGTTACGTGCTCAAGTACGGCGCGCAGAACGTCGCACTGGTGAGCATGGACAGCTTCCGCATCGGCGCGCAGGAACAACTGAAAACCCTCGGACGCATCCTCAACGTGCCGGTAACGCACGTCGATCCAGGTCAGTCGCTGGTGCAGGCATTGGATCCACTGCTACGCAAACGCGTGGTTTTGATCGATACTGCCGGCCTGCAAGCCAGTGATCCGGCGTTGCGCATGCAGCTTGAGAGCCTGGCCGGGCGTGGCATTCGCTCAAAAAATTATCTGGTCCTGGCAACCACCAGCCAGAAACAGGTTCTAACCGCCGCTTACCACAGTTACAAGCGTTGCGGGCTGGCCGGCTGCATCCTGACTAAACTGGATGAAACGGCCAGTCTCGGCGAAGTGTTGAGCCTGGCGATCAGTCATGAATTGCCGGTCGCGTATCTGACCGATGGCCCACGGATTCCGGATGATCTGCATCTGCCGCGTCGTCATCAATTGGTCAGCCGCGCCGTCAGCGTGCAAATGCAGGAAGAACCCAGCGAAGAAGCCATGGCTGACATGTTCGCTGATATCTATCACAGCCCGACCAAGCAGGTTGGCTGAGGTAATCATGAACAGTTTTTGTACCTACATCGATGGTCTGCCACGCATTGTTCCGATCAGGAACGCGCAGCCAGTAATGTGGCCTCCGTCTATGCAAGACAAGGTAAAGAAATAACATGGGCAGCATGCATCCCGTACAGGTGATCGCGGTGACCGGCGGCAAAGGTGGCGTCGGCAAGACTAACGTGTCAGTGAACTTGTCGCTGGCGCTGGCAGAGCTTGGCCGTCGGGTCATGCTGCTGGACGCCGACCTGGGCCTGGCGAACGTCGACGTTCTGCTGGGGCTGACACCCAAGCGCACACTGGCCGACGTCATCGAAGGCCGTTGCGAACTGCGCGACGTGCTGTTGCAAGGCCCGGGCGGGATTCGCATCGTGCCGGCGGCCTCCGGCACGCAGAGCATGGTGCACCTGAGCCCGGCGCAGCACGCCGGCCTGATCCAGGCGTTCAGCGACATCGGCGACAATCTCGACGTGCTGGTGATCGACACCGCTGCGGGTATTGGTGACTCGGTAGTCAGTTTCGTTCGTGCCGCCCAGGAAGTGTTGCTGGTGGTCTGCGACGAGCCGACTTCGATCACCGATGCTTACGCGCTGATCAAGTTGCTCAACCGCGACTACGGCATGAACCGCTTCCGCGTACTGGCCAACATGGCGCAGAGCCCGCAGGAAGGGCGCAACCTGTTCGCCAAGTTGACCAAGGTCACGGATCGCTTCCTCGACGTCGCCCTACAATACGTCGGCGCCGTGCCGTACGACGAAAGCGTGCGCAAGGCGGTGCAGAAGCAGCGCGCCGTCTACGAAGCCTTTCCCCGTTCCAAGTGCGCGCTGGCCTTCAAGGCCATCGCCCAGAAGGTCGACACCTGGCCGCTGCCCGCCAACCCGCGCGGGCATCTGGAATTTTTCGTCGAGCGTCTCGTGCAGCAAACCGCAGGGCCTGTGATATGACCGCCAGTGGCATGAATCTTTACAAAAAGTCGGCGCGTGACGCGCAATACGAATTGATCGAGCGCTACGCGCCACTGGTCAAGCGCATTGCCTATCACTTGCTGGCGCGCCTGCCGGCCAGCGTGCAGGTCGAAGACCTGATCCAGGCCGGGATGATCGGTTTGCTCGAAGTCTCGACCAAATACGACGCCAGCAAAGGCGCCAGTTTCGAAACGTACGCGGGCATTCGAATCCGCGGCGCGATGCTCGATGAAGTGCGCAAAGGGGATTGGGCGCCACGCTCGGTTCACCGTAATACCAGGATGGTCAGCGACGCGATTCGCTCGATTGAAGCTAAAACCGGCCGTGACGCTAAAGATCACGAGGTTGCGGCCGAACTCCAATTGAGTCTCGACGATTACTACGGGATTCTGAATGACACCTTGGGCAGTCGCCTGTTCAGTTTCGACGACCTGTTGCAGGACGGCGAACACGAAGGGCTGCACGAGGATGGCGCGAGTGCTCATATGGAGCCGTCACGCGATCTGGAAGATGAACGCTTCCAGGCGGCGCTGGCGGACGCGATTGCCAATTTGCCGGAGCGTGAGCGACTGGTGTTGGCGCTGTACTACGACGAAGAGCTGAACCTCAAGGAAATCGGTGAAGTCCTTGGCGTCAGTGAATCGCGGGTCAGCCAGTTACACAGCCAGTGCGCGGCCCGTCTGCGGGGGCGTTTGGGGGAGTGGCGAGCGCGCTGAAGGCAGTGTGGGGACACTGCGAAACGAGGCTGGTGCGGTGATGAACGGCGCCGGTCTCGATCCGTTGTGCTCCAGACAAACTTTAAGTGCTGCGCCGATTGATTGAAGTGGCGCGTCCAGGTGCTGGGCGCGTTTAAGACTGCTTGGAGGTCGAATTGAACAAAGACATGAAAATCCTCATCGTTGATGACTTCTCAACGATGCGGCGGATCATCAAGAACCTGCTGCGCGATCTTGGGTTCACCAACACCGTCGAGGCCGACGATGGCACCACTGCCATTCCGGTGCTCAACAGCGGCAGCATCGACTTTCTGGTAACGGACTGGAACATGCCGGGCATGACCGGTATCGACCTGCTGCGTCACGTGCGCGCCGATGAAAAACTCAAGCACCTCCCGGTGTTGATGGTGACTGCTGAAGCCAAGCGCGAGCAGATCATCGAGGCCGCCCAGGCCGGTGTGAACGGTTACGTGGTCAAACCTTTCACGGCTCAAGCGTTGAAAGACAAAATCGAGAAGATTTTCGAACGCATCGGCTGATGAATGCGCGGGGGAGCTATGGAGCATAACGAATCATCACAGGGCGATTTCGAATCGACCCTGAAAAAACACGCGGTCGAACTGGTCGAGAGCCTTGAAAAAGGCAAGTTCGGCGACGCGGTGCAACTGATCCATGAGCTCAATCAGACCCGTGACCGCGGCCTGTATCAGGAAGTGGGCAAGCTCACACGTGAACTGCACAGTGCGATCGTCAATTTCCAGATCGATCCGCACATGCCGCAGGCCGAGGAAGTGTCGCAAATCACCGACGCCACCGAACGCCTGGGCTATGTGGTCAAGCTGACGGAAGCCGCGGCCAACCGCACCATGGATCTGGTGGAAAGCGCCACGCCGGTGGTCAACAGTCTCGCTGATGAAGCGCAGACGTTGAGCGCCGATTGGGGCCGCTTCATGCGTCGCGAGGTCGGGGCTGAAGAGTTCCGCGAACTGGCGCGCCGGGTCGACGGTTTTCTGTCACGCAGCAGCACGGACAACCGTGCGGTGTCGAGCAACCTCAACGACATCCTGCTGGCTCAGGATTACCAGGACCTCACAGGTCAAGTGATCAAGCGTGTGACCCAACTGGTCACCGAAGTCGAAAGCAATCTGCTCAAACTCGTGCTCATGGCCAGTCAGGTCGACCGCTTTGCGGGCATCGAACATGACCGCGCCGCAATGCTTGCTGAAAAAGATCCACAAAAACATCTCTCGCAGGGTGAAGGTCCGCAGATTCATGCCGATAAACGAGAAGACGTTGTGTCCGGTCAGGACGATGTGGACGATTTGTTATCCAGCCTTGGATTCTAGAGTTTCGGAATTCGGGTTTTTTGGGTTTTTAGACCTGTAGGAGCACCCCATTAATGAGCTTCGGCGCCGATGAAGAGATCCTTCAGGATTTCCTGGTTGAGGCCGGCGAGATTCTTGAGCAACTGTCCGAACAACTGGTCGAGCTGGAAAGCCGCCCGGATGATGCAGATCTGCTCAATGCAATTTTTCGCGGTTTCCACACTGTAAAAGGGGGCGCCGGCTTCCTTCAGCTCAATGAGCTGGTGGAGTGCTGTCACATCGCCGAAAACGTGTTCGACATCCTGCGCAAGGGTGAGCGTCGCGTTGATGCAGAACTGATGGACGTGGTGCTCGAAGCACTGGACGCGGTGAACAGCATGTTCAGCGAAGTCCGTGAACGTGCACCGATCACCGCTGCGACGCCGGAACTGCTGGCCGCGCTGGCGCGTCTGGCCGAACCGCAATCGGCGGATGAAGCCGTTGCCGCACCGGTAGAAGCGGTGGAAGAACCGGTCGCCGAAAGCGCATCGGACGACATCACCGATAACGAATTCGAACAACTGCTGGACTCGCTGAATGCCGTCAAGGCCCAGGCCCAGGCTCCGGCCGCTGTCGCTGCTCCCGCGCAGGTTGCCGATACGGCGGCCAGCGATGAAATCACCGACGCCGAATTTGAATCGCTGCTCGATCAACTGCATGGCAAAGGCCAGTTTGCTGTCGATGCGGTCGCTCCGGCGGCACCAGCAGCGCCGGCCGCACCTGCTGCGGGCGACAGCTCGGACATCACCGACGACGAATTCGAAGCCTTGCTCGATCAGTTGCACGGCAAGGGCAACTTCGCCGTTGACGCGCTCGAATCGGCCATCGCTTCGGCCCCGGCCGCACCTGCTGCACCGGCAGCCGCTGCGGCCGGCAGTGACCTGATCAGCGATCACGAATTCGAATCGCTGCTCGACGAATTGCACGGCAAAGGCAAGTTTGACGCCAGCGCTGCGACTGCCGGCTCTGCGTCGAGCGTCGCCACGCCAGCGGCGAAAGCTCCGGCTGCCGCTGCTGCGCCGAAACCTGCCGCCAAGCCTGAACCGAAAGCCGAGGCGCCGAAACCGGCCGCCGCTGCTGCACCGGCAGCGGCCCGTGCGCCAGCCGCTGCACCGGCGGAAAAACCGGCCAGCGAAGCGGAAACCACCGTGCGCGTCGATACCGCGCGGCTCGACGAGATCATGAACATGGTCGGCGAGCTGGTGCTGGTGCGTAACCGTCTGGTGCGCTTGGGCCTCAACAGCGGCGACGAAGCCATGTCCAAGGCTGTGTCGAACCTCGACGTGGTCACCGCTGACCTGCAGACCGCCGTGATGAAAACGCGGATGCAGCCGATCAAGAAGGTCTTCGGGCGCTTCCCGCGTCTGGTTCGCGACCTCGCACGTCAGCTCAAGAAAGAGATCAACCTGGAACTGGTGGGCGAAGAAACCGACCTCGACAAAAACCTTGTCGAGGCTCTGGCCGACCCGCTGGTCCACTTGGTGCGCAACGCCGTCGACCACGGCATCGAGTCGCCGGAAGAACGCGAAGCATCGGGCAAGGCCCGTGGCGGTCGCGTGGTGCTGGCGGCCGAGCAGGAAGGCGACCATATCCTGCTGTCGATCTCCGACGACGGCAAAGGCATGGACCCGAACGTCCTGCGTTCGATCGCGGTAAAACGCGGTGTGATGGACAAGGACGCGGCCGATCGCCTGAGCGATACCGAGTGCTACAACCTGATCTTCGCCCCGGGTTTCTCGACCAAGACCGAGATCTCCGACGTGTCCGGCCGTGGTGTCGGCATGGACGTGGTGAAGACCAAGATTTCCCAGCTCAACGGTTCGATCAACATCTACTCGACCAAGGGCCAGGGCTCGAAGATCGTCATCAAGGTGCCTTTGACCCTGGCGATCATGCCGACGCTGATGGTCATGCTTGGCAATCAGGCGTTCGCGTTCCCGCTGGTCAACGTCAACGAAATCTTCCACCTCGACCTGTCGACCACCAATGTCGTCGACGGTCAGGAAGTGGTGATCGTGCGCGACAAGGCGCTGCCATTGTTCTACCTCAAGCGCTGGCTGGTCAGCTCCGCCGCTCACGAAGAGCAGCGCGAAGGCCATGTGGTGATTCTTTCGGTGGGCACACAGCGGATCGGCTTCGTCGTCGATCAACTGGTCGGCCAGGAAGAAGTGGTCATCAAGCCATTGGGCAAAATGCTCCAGGGAACTCCGGGCATGTCCGGCGCCACCATCACCGGTGACGGCCGCATTGCGCTGATTCTCGATGTTCCAAGCATGCTCAAGCGTTACGCCACAAAGCGTATTTGAATCCGGGGCGGCGGCGCGATGACGCGCCGCTGCACCTAATGGAGTGTTTATGGCAGTCAAAGTCCTGGTGGTGGACGATTCGGGTTTTTTCCGCCGCCGCGTCTCGGAAATTCTTTCGGCGGATCCGAGCATCCAGGTGGTCGGCACGGCCACCAACGGTAAAGAGGCGATCGATCAGGCCATGGCCCTCAAGCCTGACGTGATCACCATGGACTACGAGATGCCGATGATGGACGGCATCACGGCAGTGCGGCACATCATGCAGCGCTGCCCGACCCCGGTGTTGATGTTCTCCTCGCTGACGCATGAAGGCGCGCGGGTAACCCTCGATGCGCTGGACGCCGGCGCGGTGGATTTCCTGCCGAAGAATTTCGAAGACATCTCGCGCAACCCCGAGAAGGTCAAGCAACTGCTTTGCGAGAAAGTCCACAGCATCTCGCGCAGCAATCGTCGTTTCAGTGCCTACAGCGCGCCGGCTCCCGCCGCTGCGCCAGCGCCGACGCCTGCTCCGGCAGCGTCGAGCTACGGCAGCCACACGAGCCACAGCAGCCCTGTCCCGGCACGTCCTGCACCTGCGCCTGCGCCTGCCCGTGCATCCGCTGCCAGTGCTTCGTCGCCGGCACCGAAACGCAAAGCCTACAAACTGGTTGCCATCGGCACCTCGACGGGTGGCCCGGTCGCGCTGCAACGCGTACTGACGCAGTTGCCGGCGAACTTCCCGGCGCCGATCGTGCTGATCCAGCACATGCCGGCGGCGTTCACCAAAGCGTTTGCCGAACGTCTCGACAAGCTCTGCCGTATCAGCGTCAAGGAAGCCGAGGATGGCGACATCCTGCGTCCGGGCCTGGCGCTGCTGGCGCCGGGTGGCAAGCAGATGATGATCGACGGCCGTGGCGCGGTGAAGATTTTGCCGGGTGACGAACGTCTGAATTACAAGCCGTGCGTGGACATCACTTTCGGTTCTGCAGCCAAGTCCTACGGCGACAAAGTTCTGGCAGTGGTGCTGACCGGCATGGGCGCCGACGGCCGCGAAGGCGCGCGTCTGCTCAAGCAGGGCGGCAGCTCGGTGTGGGCGCAGGACGAAGCAAGCTGCGTGATCTACGGCATGCCGATGGCCATCGTCAAAGCCGATCTGGCTGACGCGGTGTACGGTCTGGACGACATCGGCAAGCACATCGTCGAGGCGTGTATCTGATGGATGTTCTCAGCCTTATCGGCCTCATCATGGCGTTCGTCGCCATCATCGGCGGCAACTACCTTGAAGGCGGCCACCTCGGCGCGCTGGCCAACGGCCCGGCAGCGCTGATCGTGCTGGGCGGCACGGTCGGTGCCGCGCTGCTGCAATCACCGATGAGTGCGTTCAAGCGCGCCATGCAGATTCTCGGCTGGATCTTCTTCCCGCCGCGTGTCGACCTGGCCGGCGGCATCGACCGCGTGGTCAATTGGAGCCTGACGGCGCGCAAGGAAGGCTTGCTCGGCCTCGAAGGCGTGGCCGACGCCGAGCCCGACAGCTATTCGCGCAAGGGTCTGCAACTGCTGGTCGACGGCGCCGAGCCGGAGGCGATTCGCAGCATTCTCGAAGTGGATTTCTACACCCAGGAATCCCGCGATATCGAAGCGGCCAAAGTGTTCGAAAGCATGGGCGGCTACGCGCCGACCATCGGCATCATCGGTGCGGTGATGGGCCTGATTCACGTGATGGGCAACCTCGCTGATCCGTCGCAACTGGGTAACGGCATTGCCGTGGCGTTCGTCGCGACCATCTATGGCGTGGCCAGTGCCAACCTGATCCTCTTGCCGGTCGCGGCCAAGCTCAAGTCCATCGCGTTGCGGCAGTCGCGTTATCGCGAAATGTTGCTGGAAGGAATTCTGTCGATCGCCGAAGGTGAAAACCCTCGTTCCATTGAGTTGAAGCTGCAAGGCTTCATGGACTAAGGGAATAACCTCATGGCTCGTCGTCGCCACCAGGAAGAACACGTCAATCACGAGCGCTGGCTCGTGTCCTACGCGGATTTCATCACTTTGCTGTTCGCGTTTTTCGTGGTGATGTACTCGATCTCGTCGATCAACGAAGGCAAGTACAAAGTCATTTCCGAAGCGCTGATCGGCGTGTTTACCGACTCCGACCGCTCGCTCAAACCGATTCCGATCGGCGACGAGCGACCGAAAACCGTGACCCCGGCCAAGCCGCTGGTCAAGGATGCCGAGCAGGTCGACGCCGGTATATCCGGGGCCAGCGATCCGCTGAAAAGCATCGCCGATGACATCAGCGCCGCCTTCGGTGATTTGATCAGCTCCAACCAGATGACCGTGCGCGGCAACGAGTTGTGGGTCGAGATCGAGCTCAATTCCAGCCTGTTGTTTGGCAGCGGCGACGCCATGCCGAGCGACATCGCGTTCAACATCATCGACAAGGTCGCGGCGATCCTCAAACCGTTCGACAACCCGATCCACGTCGAAGGCTTCACCGACGATCAACCGATCCGCACCGCGCAGTACCCGACCAACTGGGAACTGTCCTCGGCGCGTTCGGCGAGCATCGTGCGCATGCTCGCCATGCAGGGTGTGAACCCTGGACGACTGGCGTCGGTGGGCTACGGCGAATTCCAGCCAGTGGCCAACAACGCCACGGTCGAAGGCCGGGCGAAGAACCGTCGCGTGGTGCTGGTGGTGTCGCGCAATCTCGATGTGCGCCGCAGCCTCACCGGCACCGGAACCGCCAATGCGCAACCGGACGCGGCGTTGAAGCGCGCTGGCACACAAACTGCACCGACCCCGGTCAAGACGCCGGGACGCGAGAGTGCCGTCAATTCTCCGTCGCCCGCATTAACACGCTGAAGCATGTCTCGGCCAATCAACCTGGCCGGGAGGAACGAACTGAATGAGAGTCTGGGCAGTCGCCAATCAAAAGGGTGGTGTCGGTAAAACCACATCCTCCATCGCTTTAGCCGGGTTGCTGGCCGAGGCGGGCAAGCGCGTGGTTGTGGTCGATCTCGATCCGCACGGCTCGATGACCAGCTATTTCGGCTACGACCCCGACAGCCTGGAACACAGCAACTACGACCTGTTTCTGCACAAGGGCAGCGTGCCGCAAGGCCTGCCGGGGCAGTTGCTGTTGTCGACCAGCGACGAACGGATTTCCCTGCTGCCATCGAGCACCGCACTGGCCACCCTTGAGCGGCAGTCGCCGGGGCAGAGTGGCTTGGGTCTGGTGATCGCCAAGAGTCTGGCGCAACTGTGGCAGGACTTCGATTACGCGATCATCGACAGCCCGCCGTTGCTCGGTGTGCTGATGGTCAACGCCCTCGCGGCGAGCCAGCAACTGGTGATTCCGGTGCAGACCGAGCACCTCGCCGTGAAAGGTCTGGAGCGCATGGTCAACACCCTGGCGATGATCAATCGTTCGCGCAAACAGCCGTTGCCGTTCAGCATCGTGCCGACTTTGTTCGACCGCCGCACGCAGGCCTCGATGGGCACCTTGCGCGTGCTGCGTGACAAATTTCCCGAAGACATCTGGCACGGCTACATCCCGGTCGATACTCGTCTGCGCGACGCCAGCCGGGCGGGCGTCACGCCTTCGCAATTCGACGGCAAGAGCCGTGGCGTGCTGGCCTACCGCGCGCTGCTCAAGCACCTGCTCGCGCAGCAACTTGTTCCGCAGGTGGCCTGAGATGATTTCGATCTGCTTGCCCGAACCCTGTGGGAGCGAGCCTGCTCGCGAAGCGGACAACGCGGTTTCCCTGTCAGGCGCTGATCACCGATGAACCGCCCAGTGAAACTCACCTCACGTCCGCAACAGGCCTTGCAGTCCTATCTGGAAGACCTGCTGCTCGACTTGCCCGAGGACTTGCCTGCGCCGGTCGAAGCACTGCCGCCAGTCGTCGAACAGGCGCAGCCTGAAGTGGTGGAAAGCACCGAGGCCATGGACGAGTTCCAGGCCGCGGTGCTGGAAGAGCAGGCCCGTGACGCGCAGAAATCCGTCGCTCCGATTGCCGCGCCTGCTGCTGCCCCCGTGGCCAAAGCACCGGTGGCGCTGATCGACGAACCGCGCACGCCACTGTCGACACTGGCGCCGCTGCTGCAAACACAATTATTGACCGTGCCGGAACCCGAACCGGAGCCAGAACCCGCGCCGCAGATTGCTGAGCCGCAGGTGCTGGTCCCGCCGCTGGTGGAAGTGCACCTGCCGCCGAACAACCCGCCGCCACCGGTCGAGCCCGATGGCCGTCCGGCCTGGGCTGCCGAAGCCTTCGAATGCTTGCTGTTCGATGTTGCCGGGCTGACCCTGGCGGTGCCGCTGGTGTGCCTTGGCTCGATCTATTCGCTGGCCGGCCACGAGCTGACGCCGCTGTTTGGTCAGCCGGAGTGGTTCCTTGGAATCCTGCCGAGCCAGGCCGGTAATCTGAAAGTCTTGGACACCGCGCGCTGGGTCATGCCGGATCGCTACCGCGATGACTTCCGTCAGGGCCTGCAATACGTGATTTCGGTACAAGGTTACGAGTGGGGGCTGGCGGTGCATCAGGTCAGCCGCTCGTTGCGCCTGGACCCGAATGAAATCAAATGGAGAAGTCACCGGGGTCAGCGGCCATGGCTCGCCGGCACCGTGATCGAGCACATGTGTGCATTGCTTGACGTATCCGCACTGGCCGAATTGATCGCCAGCGGCGGGGCAAAGCACTTGAGTGGCAACAAGCCGCTACATAAACCGACATAGCAGCCGACATAACAATCAGGCGATGGCATTTTCCAGTGCCACCACACAGAACACACACCGCCCGGGGCGGTTTTTTCGAGGGGTCAGGGTATGAGTAGTCAGGCGTCGAATGCAAAAGGTTCTGAAGATCCGATCCTGCAATGGGTGACCTTCAAACTGGATAACGAAACCTACGGCATCAACGTGATGCGTGTGCAGGAAGTGCTGCGCTACACCGAGATCGCGCCGGTGCCGGGTGCACCGAGCTACGTGCTGGGCATCATCAACCTGCGCGGCAACGTGGTCACCGTGATCGACACCCGTCAGCGCTTCGGCCTGCACAGCGGTGAGATCAGCGACAACACCCGTATCGTCATCATCGAAGCCGACAAGCAAGTCGTCGGCATCATGGTCGACAGCGTCGCCGAAGTGGTTTACCTGCGTCAGTCGGAAATCGAAACCGCACCGAACGTCGGTAACGAAGAGTCGGCCAAGTTCATTCAGGGCGTGTGCAACAAGAACAACGAACTGCTGATTCTGGTCGAGCTGGACAAGATGATGAGCGAAGAAGAATGGTCGGAACTGGAGAGCATCTGATTTGATTCTCGAGGTTGCGGTAATTGTTCTGTTCCTGTTCTGGGCCGGTACGCTGGCGATGTTCGTCTCGTACATCAAGGCGCAGCGAGTGATCGCTGCGCAGCAGGCCCAGGGCGATGCGCTGCGTGATCAGCGCATCAAGGAACTGGCCAAACGCGTCGACGACTACCAGAACGGCAACGTGCGCATGGGCGAAGCCCTGCACGAGTTGCGCGCGGTGGTAAGCCCGTTGCCGGACAAGATCGTTGCACTGGAACAACGCGACCCGTCGAGCCTGTCATTCGCCCAGGCGGCGAAACTGGTGGGAATGGGCGCCAGCGTCGATGAACTGACTCAGTCGTGCGGATTGACCCAGGCTGAAGCGGAGTTGATGCGCAAGTTGCACAAGGGCAGCTAGGAGCTTCAGGCTTCGAGCGGCAAGCAAGATCAAAAGCGCTATTCGCGAGCAGGCTCGCTCCCACATTTGATCACAGTCGAATGTGAGATCGTTCCCACGCTCTGCGTGGGAACGCATCCTGGGACGCTCCGCGTTTCGCCTGTGAAATGTGACGCGGAGCGTCACGGGCGGCATTCCCACGCGGAGCGTGGGAACGATCAAATCAAAAGCGCTATTCGCGAGCAGGCTCACTCCCACATTTGATCACGGTCGAATGTGGGAGCGAGCTTGCTCGCGAAGGCGTCTTCGAAGTCTCAGTAATCATCCCCGCGATCAGTGACGTCCTTCTCGACCATCGGCGCGTTCGGGTCCTGTCCCTCGGGGAATTTGCCTTTCAGGTTCCAGGCAAACGCGATGATCTCGGCAATGGTGCGATAGAGCTCTTCGGGAATGCTGTCGCCCAGTTCCATCCGCGCCAGCAGGCGCACCAGTTCGGCGTTCTCGTAGATCGGCACTTCGTAATCGCGAGCGATACGCAGGATTTCTTCGGCCAGTTCTTCGTCGCCCTTGGCGGTGAGGGTCGGGGCGTGGTTGCCGTCGTATTTGAGGGCGATGGCCTGGCGTGGGGCAGTGGAATCGTTCATGCGGTTTCGTCGACCCAGCGGTGTTCGAGGCGGGTTTGGTTGCCTTGCGGCGGAGTGCCGTGGTGGCAGTCGAGGTCGCCGACGTTGAGCCCGGAATCGAGCAAGCGCTGGCGCAGGGCGAACAGGTTGTTTTCGATCAGGTCAGCGGTGTACGGCCGCTCGGCCCACAGCTGACTGGACAGGCTGCCGGCGATCAGTTGCGCCTGAATCTGCATTGGCCCGAGCGGTTCCAGATCGAAGGCCAGATCGACGCGCCACAGTTGCTGTTTGGCTTCGCGCTCATCGCGGCGTTCGTGCGGCTGCGGTTCGCGCTCCGGCGCTTCTTCACGCTGGAATTTGACCTGCAACGGCACGATGTCCTGCAGGTTGCGCATGGGGATTTCCAGCTGCCAGGTGCTGAGCAGGCGGCCATCGTCAGTGACGCCGGTCTGTTCCAGGCTCGACAGCTGGTGGCTCTGCAGACGCGACACCGCTGCGGCGGCGAGGCGCAGCAGTTGTTCGAGATCACCTTCGCCTTCCAGTTTCGCCAGCAGTCGTTCAGGCAACGGGAAGCTGCTGGGCACCGGTTTGGCGCTGACTTGGCCGAGGGTGCCGAGGGCGCTCCGGACGAAACTCGGCAGTGCCTGCGCCAGGGTATTAGCGGCGATGATCGCATTGAAATTGGTGTTGCTTGGCAGGCCCGGGGTCAGTTGCGCGATCAGCTTGAGCAGGTCGGCTTTCATGTCCGGGGCGAGAGTCGGATTCTGTCCGCCGAGCAATTTCGCTTCGAGGAACGCGCCGCTGTTGGCCAGCGCCAGCGCCACGCCTCTGGCAGTGCTCATTTGCTGTACGTCCGGCAGGCTGGCGAGCAACTTGTCGACCACCGCGCGCAGATCGGCCGAAGTCTGATCGCTGGATGGCGGCAGGCTCTGCAACAACTTCAGCAAGCCATCGAGCGAGCCCTGACGACTTTGCTGACCGAGCAATTGCTGACTCACCGCCAGTTGTTCCTGACGGCTGCTCAGCGGCACGAATTTGAGGGTCTGCGCATCCTGCACCTGCGCCGACAACAGGGTGCCGATGCGCAGCGGTTGCGGGCTGTCGACGGTCAAAGTGCTGCCGCTCAATGCGGTGTTGAGCAGGGTGACCATCGAGCGAAATACCGCCGCTTGCCCCGGCGTCTGCGGCAGGGCTTGCGAGGTCACGACTTTGCCTTGCAGCAAGGTGCCGGCGGGCAATTGCGCGGTATCGATGCGGGTCAGGGTGGCGACGCTGCTGGCAATCGCTTGTTGTACGGTGATCGCCAGATTGCCGGCCGACGGCTGAGTGATCGCCAGGTTGGTGCCCTGTGGCAACGGCAGGTTGCTGCTGGCCTGCACGGTGGTCTGACGGCCGCTGTCGAGGGTCACTTTGAGCAGTAATTCAAAGGTCTGATCGGCCTGCTTGAGCGACAACACCTCAGCCTTGGCGCTTTGCCCCGCGCCGATCAAGCCCTCCACCGGCGTCAGCAGCTTGAGCAGTTCACCCATCTGCGGGCGAGCGCTCGCCGGCACGGTGGGCGGCAGCGGGAGGATGTTCATTTCGCCTGTCATACGCGGACACAACCTGAGGAAATTGCGCTCTTGAGAGTAAGGCACGGCATGTATAATGCCGCGCGTCGTGCGCTTCGTTCAAAAAACCTGGCAATTGTTTGATCCAGCTCGCCAGATCGAGCGATCAAAGCATCTATGCTGCATCTCTTTAACGGCCGCTCCAGAGCCGACTTGAACCGTATAAGGCCCGTGATCCCTTGACCAGTCCTGTCCTGCAAACCGTTGCCCTGGCGTGTGAACGCGATCTGCGGCTGCTTTTCGAAAACCTCGAATTGCGCTTGGCCAGTGGCGACATGGTGCAGATCAGCGGCCCCAACGGCAGCGGCAAGACCAGTCTTTTACGTCTGCTCGCCGGTTTGATGCAACCCACCGACGGCCAGGTGCTGCTCAACGGTCAGCCGCTGGCCGAGCAACGCAGCGAACTGGCGCGAAACCTGTTGTGGATCGGCCACGCCGCCGGGATCAAGGATCTGCTCACTCCCGAAGAAAACCTGTCGTGGCTGTGCGCCCTGCATCATCCCGCCGAACGCGAGGCGATCTGGCAGGCGCTGGCAGCGGTAGGATTGCGCGGTTTCGAAGACGTTCCCTGCCACAGTCTTTCCGCCGGCCAACAGCGCCGTGTGGCGCTGGCGCGGTTGTATCTGGACAGCCCGCCGTTGTGGATTCTCGACGAACCGTTCACCGCGCTGGACAAGCAGGGCGTCGCTCAGTTGGAAGAGCATCTGGCCGGCCACTGCGAACGCGGCGGCCTGGTGGTGCTGACCACCCACCACACCCTGAGCCGCATGCCGGCCGGTTATCGCGACATCGATCTGGGGAAATGGGCGGTATGAGTGTCTTCGGCCTGCTGCTTGCCCGCGAATCGCGACTGCTGTTCCGCCGCCCGGCGGAGCTGGCCAATCCGCTGATTTTCTTTGCCATCGTCATTGCCCTTTTCCCGCTCGCCGTCGGCCCGGAAACTCAAGTCTTGCAAAACCTGTCCCCGGGGTTAGTCTGGGTGGCGGCGTTGTTGTCGGTCCTGCTGTCGCTGGACGGATTGTTTCGCAGTGATTTTGAAGATGGCTCGCTGGAACAGTGGGTCCTTTCGTCGCACCCGCTGCCGCTTCTGGTCCTGGCCAAGGTGCTGGCACACTGGCTGTTCTCCGGTCTGGCACTGGTGCTGCTGTCGCCGTTGCTGGCGTTGATGCTCGGGTTGCCGGCCGCGTGTCTGCCGGTGCTGCTGCTGTCGTTGCTGCTGGGCACGCCAGTGTTGAGCCTGCTCGGTGCAGTCGGCGCGGCGCTGACGGTCGGTCTGAAGCGCGGCGGCCTGTTGCTGGCGCTGCTGATTCTGCCGTTGTACATCCCGGTGTTGATCCTTGGCAGCGGCGCGTTGCAAGCGGCGCTGCAAGGCATGCCGGCGACCGGATACCTGTTGTGGATGGCCAGCCTCACAGCGCTGGCGATCACCCTGACACCCTTTGCAATAGCCGCTGGCCTGAAGATCAGCGTCGGCGAATAATAATGAGGCCTGGTCAAAAATTGACCACTTCTATCAGAAGAAAGGCATGACCCTCTGCCAGCTCGCGATGATGAGCGGCAACCGTGATGGAAACAGTATGAACTGGACCTGGTTTCACAAGCTCGGCTCGCCCAAGTGGTTCTACGGCATCAGCGGCAAGTTCCTGCCGTGGTTGAGCATTGCAGCGTTGCTGCTGATCGGCGTTGGCGTGGTCTGGGGCCTGGCGTTCGCGCCGCCGGATTACCAGCAAGGCAACAGCTTCCGCATCATCTATATCCACGTGCCAGCGGCGATGCTCGCCCAGTCGATCTACGTGATGCTCGCGGTGTGCGGCGTGGTCGGGCTGGTGTGGAAAATGAAGCTGGCCGACGTTGCCCTGCAATGCGCCGCACCGATCGGTGCGTGGATGACTGCCGTGGCGCTGGTTACCGGGGCCATCTGGGGCAAGCCGACCTGGGGCTCGTGGTGGGTTTGGGATGCGCGCCTGACCTCGATGCTGATTCTGCTGTTTCTGTATTTCGGCGTGATCGCGCTGGGCAATGCCATCAGCAACCGCGACAGCGCCGCCAAGGCCTGCGCGGTGCTGGCAATTGTTGGTGTGATCAACATTCCGATCATCAAATACTCGGTGGAGTGGTGGAACACCCTGCATCAGGGCGCGACGTTCACCCTCACGGAAAAACCGGCGATGCCCGCGGAAATGTGGCTGCCGCTGCTGCTGACGGTGCTGGGTTTCTACTGCTTCTTCGGCGCCGTGCTGTTGCTGCGCATGCGTCTGGAAGTACTCAAGCGCGAAGCCCGCGCCAGTTGGGTGAAGACCGAAGTGCAGCAGAGTCTGGAGGCGGCGCGATGAGTTTTGCTTCATTCGGCGATTTTCTCGCCATGGGCCATCACGGCCTGTATGTCTGGTCGGCCTACGGCATCTGCCTGGCGGTGCTGGCCCTCAACGTGGTGGCGCCGATTGCGGCGCGCAAGCGTTATCTGCAACAAGAGGCGCGTCGTCTGCGCCGGGAGAACGGCAAGTGAATGCGCTGCGCAAAAAACGTCTGATCATCATTCTGGCGATTCTGGTCGGAGTGGGCGCTGCTGTCGGCCTGGCCCTGAGCGCGTTGCAGCAAAACATCAATCTGTTTTACACGCCGACGCAAATCGCCAACGGCGAAGCGCCGCAGGACACGCGCATCCGCGCCGGTGGCATGGTCGAGGCCGGTTCGCTGCAACGCTCCAAGGATTCGCTGGACGTCAAATTCGTCGTCACCGATTTCAACAAATCCGTGACCATCGCCTATCGCGGCATCCTCCCGGATCTGTTCCGCGAAGGGCAGGGCATCGTCGCCCTCGGCAAGCTCAACGCCGATGGCGTGGTAGTGGCTGATGAAGTGCTGGCCAAGCACGACGAGAAGTACATGCCGCCGGAAGTGACCAAAGCGCTGAAGGACAGCGGTCAATCCGCACCGACACCTGTGAAGGAGGGTTGATCGATGGCCGCCGCACTGTTTATTCCTGAGCTGGGCCATCTGGCGATGATCCTCGCCCTGTGTTTTGCACTGGTCCAGGCGCTGGTGCCGATGCTCGGCGCGTGGCGCGGCGACCGCTTATGGATGAGCCTGGCGCAACCGGCGGCGTGGGGCCAGTTTGCCTTTCTGCTGTTTGCCTTCGGCTGCCTGACCTACGCGTTCATGACCGACGATTTCTCGGTCGGCTACGTGGCGATGAACTCCAACAGCGCGCTGCCGTGGTACTACAAATTCAGCGCAGTGTGGGGTGCCCACGAAGGTTCGCTGCTGCTGTGGGCGTTGATCCTCGGCGGCTGGACCTTCGCCGTTTCGGTGTTCTCCCGGCAGTTGCCGCAAGTCATGCTCGCCCGCGTCCTGGCGGTGATGGGCATGATCAGCACCGGGTTCCTGCTGTTTCTGATTCTTACCTCGAACCCGTTCGCGCGGATTCTGCCGCAGATTCCCGCGGACGGTCGCGACCTCAACCCGTTGCTGCAAGACATTGGCCTGATCGTGCATCCGCCGATGCTGTACATGGGTTACGTCGGTTTCTCGGTAGCGTTCGCGTTCGCTATCGCCGCGCTGCTCGGCGGGCGTCTCGATGCGGCGTGGGCGCGCTGGTCGCGTCCATGGACCATCGTCGCCTGGGCCTTCCTCGGCATCGGCATCACCCTTGGGTCGTGGTGGGCGTATTACGAACTCGGCTGGGGCGGCTGGTGGTTCTGGGACCCGGTGGAAAACGCCTCGTTCATGCCGTGGCTGGTCGGCACCGCGTTGATTCACTCGCTGGCCGTTACCGAAAAGCGTGGCGTGTTCAAGAGCTGGACGGTGTTGCTGGCGATCGCCGCGTTCTCGTTGAGCCTGCTCGGCACCTTCCTCGTACGCTCGGGCGTGCTGACTTCGGTGCATGCCTTCGCTTCGGATCCCGAGCGCGGCGTGTTCATCCTGATTTTCCTGCTGTTCGTGGTGGGCGGTTCACTGACGCTGTTTGCGCTGCGTGCGCCGGTGGTGAAAAGCCAAGTCGGGTTCAATCTTTGGTCACGGGAAACCTTGCTGCTGGGCAACAACCTGGTACTGGTCGTGGCCGCGTCGATGATCCTCCTTGGCACCTTGTATCCGCTGATTCTTGATGCCATCAGCGGCGCCAAGCTGTCGGTCGGCCCGCCATACTTCAACGCGTTGTTCATTCCGTTGATGGCGTTGCTGATGCTGGTCATGGCGATCGGTGTAATCGTGCGCTGGAAGGACACGCCAGTGAAATGGCTGGTGAGCATGCTCACTCCGGTGCTGCTCGGCAGCGTCGCATTGGCCGTGGTGGCCGGCGTGGCTTACGGCGATTTCAACTGGGCAGTGATCGCGACGTTCCTGCTGGCGGCGTGGGTGTTGCTCGCCGGCGTGCGCGATCTGTTCGACAAGACCCGGCACAAAGGCCTGATCAAAGGTTTGCCGACGCTGACCCGCAGTTATTGGGGCATGCAGATCGCCCACCTCGGCATCGCCGTGTGCGCGCTGGGCGTGGTGTTGTCGAACCAGAACAGTGCCGAGCGCGACCTGCGTCTGGCGCCGGGCGAGTCGATGGACCTGGCCGGCTATCAATTCGTCTTCGAAGGCGCGAAGCATTTCGAAGGGCCGAATTTCACCTCGGACAAAGGTACTATTCGCGTCATTCGTGACGGCGAGGAAATCAGCGTGCTGCACCCGGAAAAACGTCTGTACACCGTGCAGAACTCGGTGATGACCGAAGCCGGCATCGATGCCGGTTTCACCCGCGATCTCTACGTCGCCCTCGGCGAGCCGCTGGATAACGGCGCCTGGGCCGTGCGCGTACACGTCAAACCGTTCGTGCGCTGGATCTGGTTCGGCGGCTTGCTCACCGGATTGGGTGGTTTGCTGGCGGCGCTGGATCGGCGTTATCGGGTCAAGGTGAAAAGCAAAGTGCGCGAAGCACTGGGCATGACGGGAGCGGCGGCATGAGGCGTTGGTTGATGTTGTTGCCGCTGGCGATTTTTCTGCTGGTGGCAGTGTTTCTTTATCGCGGGCTGTATCTGGACCCGGCGGAGCTGCCGTCGGCGATGATCGACAAGCCGTTCCCGGAGTTTTCCCTGCCGAGTGTGCAGGGTGACAAGACGCTGACCAAGGCCGACATTCTCGGCAAACCGGCGCTGGTCAATGTCTGGGGCACCTGGTGCATCTCCTGCCGCGTCGAGCATCCGGTGCTGAACAAACTCGCCGAGCGCGGCGTGAAGATCTACGGCATCAACTACAAGGACACCAATGCCGACGCCTTGAAGTGGCTGGCCGAGTTCCACAATCCGTATGCGCTGGATATTCGTGACGACGAGGGTTCGCTGGGCTTGAATCTTGGTGTCTACGGCGCGCCGGAAACCTTCTTCATCGACGCCAAAGGCATCATCCGCGACAAGTTCGTCGGGGTGATCGACGAGCAGGTCTGGCGCGAAAAACTCGCGGCCAAGTATCAGGCGCTGGTCGATGAGGCCAAGCCATGAAGGGTTTTCTCGCTGCGGTGGTGCTGGGTTTGAGCCTGGCTGGTGTCGCCCATGCGGCCATCGACACCTACGAATTTGCCAAAGAGGGCGACCGCGAGCGTTTCCGCGAGCTGACCAAGGAACTGCGCTGCCCCAAATGCCAGAACCAGGACATTGCCGACTCCAACGCGCCGATCGCCGCCGACCTGCGCAAGGAGATTTTCCGCATGCTCGGCGAGGGCAAGGACAATCAGCAGATCATCGACTTCATGGTCGATCGCTACGGTGATTTCGTCCGCTACAAACCGGCGCTCAATGCCAAGACCGCGCTGCTGTGGTTCGGCCCGGCCGGGCTGCTGCTCGGTGGATTCGTGGTGATCGCGCTGATCGTGCGCAGGCGTCGCGGGCAACGCGCCGAAACGCCGTCATCGCTGTCTGCCGAAGAACGTCAGCGCCTCGACCAACTGTTGGATAAAAACCAAGAATGATTGATTTCTGGCTCGCCGCAGGGCTGTTGCTTCTGGTCGCCCTGAGTTTTCTGCTGATCCCGGTACTGCGCGAACGCCGCGCCCAGCGGGAAGAAGATCGCACCGCGTTGAACGTCGCGCTGTACCAGGAACGGGTGGCCGAGCTGCAAGCGCAGCAGGCCGAGGGCGTGCTCGACGCCGCGCAACTGGACAGCGGCCGCGCGGAAGCTGCGCGTGAACTGCTCGCCGACACCGAAGGCGCCGTCGCGCCGCGTGTCTCGCGCCTGGGCAAGCCGTTGCCGCTGCTGGCCGCCGTGTTGGTACCGGTGCTGGGTCTCGGTCTGTACCTGCATTTCGGCGCCGCCGACAAGGTCGAACTGACCCGCGAATTCGCTCAGGCACCGCAGTCGATGGAAGAGATGACCCAGCGTCTGGAACGTGCGGTTGCCGCACAACCGGATTCCGCCGAAGGTCTGTATTTCCTCGGTCGTACCTACATGGCTCAAGACCGCCCGGCAGACGCGGCGAAGATGTTCGAACGCGCCGCCAACCTCGCCGGTCGCCAGCCGGAGTTGCTCGGCCAGTGGGCGCAGGCGCAGTATTTTGCCGACGGTAAAAAGTGGTCAAAGCAGATTCAGAAACTGACCGACGAAGCGCTGAGGGCCGATCCGAAGGAAGTCACCAGCCTCGGCCTGCTCGGCATCGCCGCGTTCGAAGGCGAGCGTTATCAGGAGGCCATCGACTACTGGAATCGCCTGCTCGCGCAACTGCCGCCGGATGACAACTCTCGCGCTGCGCTGCAAGGCGGCATCGAGCGTGCCGCCGAACGCCTGACAGCCAGCGGTGGCAAGGTTGCCGAGGCAGCGGCGCCGAAAAGCGCGTTGCTGACAGTCAGCGTTGATCTGGCCAGCGACCTCAAGAGCAAGGTGCAACCGGGCGACAGCGTGTTCATCTTCGCCCGCGCCACTTCTGGCCCACCGGCGCCGCTGGCGGCCAAACGCCTGACCGTGGCTGACCTGCCGGTGACCGTCGAACTGGGCGATGCCGATGCAATGATGCCGCAGTTGAAACTGTCCAACTTCCCTGAAGTCCAACTGGTTGCGCGCATCTCACGAGCCGGTCAACCGACTGCCGGTGAGTGGATCGGTCGCAGCGGCCCAGTGGCCAGCAGCACCACCGCGCCACAAAAACTGACTATCGACAGCCCGGACAAGTAACCGGACCCAACAGGAAAGCACCGCCATGCACACCATCGCCCGCATCACAGTCCTCACACTGGCCCTGGGCTTGAGTGCATGTGCGGTACAACGCCCGGAACCGACCACCAGCCTGCCGCCGATCCCGCCGTCCCAGCCAAGTCCAACTCCGTCGACCTCGCCGACCCCCGGCAAGAGCATCCCGGCCAAACCCGCCAAGCCCGTGCCACGTACCTCGGCCAGCTTCGCCCCGCCACCGGGCGGCAACAGCCACTGGGACCAGAAACTCGGCGTCTACGTGCTCGACGACCAGACCAACACCTTCTACCGCCAGCGCACCTACTATCGCTGGAACAACGGCTGGAGCCGCTCGGTCAGCCCCAACGGCCCGTGGGAAGACACCAACATCCACGGCGTCCCGCCGGGATTGGGCAAGAAGTTCGGTCAGTAAGAGAAACGGCGATCCTGGGATCGCCGTTTTTTTTTGCGTCTGATTTTCAGAGAATCGCACGATAGTTAGCTAACGCCTTTACCGACTCGACCAGTCCTTGCCGTTGGAGAAAGCCAAGATATTTGTCCACTTCCACATTGGGCGTTTTCAATTGCCGTCGCTGGCTTTGAGCCGCAGCGACGACGGCAGCCGAATCAAGATGGAAAAGGTTTTCCACAAACTCATCCGGGTGCTGAGCTTCAATGCCGTATGGCGCGAGGTGACGGGTGGGGAAATCTTTCAGGTTAAACGTCACTATTACATCGGCACCGCATCGGATTGCGGCCGCTAGAACATGGCGGTCGTTCTCATCAGGCAGTGTCAGGCCTGACACCAAGTCTTCATAGCCATCGATACACGCGTCTGGAATGGCCAGGTCCATCAATCGCGATGTGCGATCTAGTTGTTCGAGGGTCAGGTCGGACCTGTTTTTCAATAAATTACGCTTCCATTCGTGGTGTATTTCCTGAGTCCAGCGAGCCCGATACAGCCCTGACAACGCGAGCCACATCAGGAAATCTCTTAAAGGGGCCGGATACAAAACGCATGCATCGTATACAGCAGTGAAAGAGGAATGCCTCACTCGTATCCTGTCCTTAGCGCCTGTGCCTGCTCCGCGAGAAGCATCATTGCCTGCTCGCTGGCGGTGTCTCGCCGGGTTTTATATTCCATCAGATCGGCAAAACGCACACGTCGGTGCTTGCCTGTTTTGTGGTAGGAAATCTCACCGCGCTCCAGCAGTTTGATCATGTGCGGACGTGAGACGTTGAGCAGATCGGCAGCTTCCTGCGTGGTCAGCTCCGCGTGGATCGGTACCACCTTCACAGCGTTGCCCTGCGCCAGCGCCGCGAGGATATCGCTCAGCAAGCGCAACGCCGATGTTGGCAGCTCGACGCTGTGGGCTTCGTTCTGTTCATCAAAAATCTGGATTCGCTGAGTTTCAAAACCGCTTGCGAGAAATGCGGTCAGGGCGCGCTGGCCTTCAATCGCGGCTTTGACCTCACGTTCGACGGGCAGATTGATGGCGGATGAAGTAGCGGTGGTCATAAGACAGTTCCAGCATTGTAAGGAAGATCCGCGGACGTTATTCGAATCAAACGAAATTCGCAATAAACGAAACTCGTGCAGGAATACTTTGTAAAACAACCAACCATCAACCCGTCCCATTCTGTGCTTGAGTAAAGATAACTCTAGAGTTATTTTTAATGGGCCAGGCCAAGGAGGCGGTTGGTGCAGAGCAGGCTATTGATGAAGGAGCTGGAGGAGGCGGGCTGGACGCTGGATCGGGTTGCGGGCAGTCATCACATCTTCACTCACTGTTACAACCCGAACACGATTGCCGTCCCGCATCCGAAAAAGGATTTACCGCTGGGGACAATCAAAAGCATTCGGCGGCGCGCGGGGTTATTCAGCCCGCCAAACCGTCATGAAGGAGATCCGTAATGCAATATCCCATCTGCATCGAGTGGGGTGACGAGAACACTGCCATCGGCATTCAGATCCCCGATATTCCCGGCGCAGTCACGGCCGGGGACAGCTTTGAGGAGGCCTACAACGCGGCCGTGGAAGTGGCTCACCTCATGCTGCAGCAGATCGCGGCGGCCGGTCAGGCGATTCCGATGCCGACCTCGGCAGCGGCGCATCGCAATCATCCGGATTTTGCCGAGATGGGCTGGGGCATGCTGGAGCTGGATATCTCGCCGTACCTGGGCAAGACCGAAAAGGTCAACGTTACGCTGCCCGGCTATGTCATTCAGCGTATTGATCGCTATGTACGCGAGCACAACGTCAAAAGCCGCTCCTCGTTTCTGGCGGATGCGGCGATGGAGAAACTGGTTCGGTATTGAAGGTACGTCCAATTGTGGGAGCGAGCCTGCTCGCGAAAGCGTCAGGTCAGGCACTGATCTGTGGCTGACACACCGCCTTCGCCAGCAGGCTCGCACCCCCACAGCGTTTGTGGATTTCAGTG